>CANFEI010000063.1 GCA_947445495.1 Alcaligenaceae bacterium | reverse complement strand
GAGTGCGTGACATGACGGGTCACATTTGTGCTGAAATATCGGTTAGGTTTGTTTGACACTTTTTTGGAATGCTTATGTCCGCCGCTACACAGAAATCTCGCTTTGGTCTTATTGTCATTGGCGATGAAATCCTTTCGGGACGTAGGCAAGACAAACATTTCCCTAAAGTGGTTGAACTTCTTGGCGCTCGGGGCTTACAGCTGTCATGGGTTGAAATCTTGTCCGATGATCGTGCTGCCCTGACAGCCGCTTATCAGCGCAGCTTTGCTTCGGGTGACATCGTCTTGAGCTGTGGGGGTATTGGTGCTACGCCTGATGATCATACGCGACAGGCGGCCGCTGCTGCGTTAGGCGTGCCGCTTGAGCTTAACGACTTCGCAAGAGAGCAGATTACGATCCGTTGTGCCGAGAACGCAGCCAAAGGTCAGGGCTCAGCGGATATGAACGCGCCTGAAAATCAGCAGCGGTTACAGATGGGGTTTTTCCCCCAAGGCTGTGAGGCCGTGCCGAATCCGTTTAATCGAATTCCCGGATTTTTTATCCATGACCACACCTTTGTGCCAGGGTTCCCAGTCATGGCGTGGCCGATGCTCGAGGCGATGCTCGATACCCGCTACGCGCATCTTCACAACAAAGAAGATCGCACAGAACATTCTTTCATCGTTTACGGGTTGCCTGAGTCCAGGATCACGCCAGCGCTTGAGACGCTCGAGCGCAAGTGGCCGAGCATCAAGGCGTTCAGTCTTCCGTCTGTCGGCGAGGGTGGGGCCGTGCCACACATCGAACTAGGTGTGAAGGGTGATGCGGCCCCTGCCTTAGAAGCCTTGGAGTTTCTGCGTGAGCAAGCGCTGGCGTTAGGCGGCCGCTACGAGCCAGCGGTTGCCAAGTAGGGCCTTCTGATCACGACAGTCCGGTAATTTCGCCAGCATCGTTGATATCGATGCCATTGGCTGCGGGCACGACAGGTAAGCCTGGCATCGTCATGATGTCACCGCAGACCACCACAACGAACCCTGCGCCAGCGGCGAGTCGTACTTCCCGAATGTTCAGGACGTGACCGCTCGGTGCGCCGCGTAACTTTGCATCGCTTGAAAAAGAGTATTGCGTTTTAGCGATACAAACCGGCAGATGGCCATACCCCTCGGCCTCAAGCTGGGCGAATTGCGCACGCACTTTGGCGTCGGCCGCAATGCCTGCTGCTGCATAGGTTTGGGTTGCAATGGTTTGCACCTTATCCCAAAGCGATACCTGATCTTCATACAGAAACTTGAAGTGATTCGGTTGCTCACACAACTTGACGACCGCATGGGCGAGGTTGGCTGCGCCCACACCCCCCTTGGCCCAATGCTCCGCAAGGACGACCTCAACACCTAGCGATGCGGCGGTAGACTGCAGCAGCGCGATTTCGGCAGCGGTGTCTTCAGTGCGATGATTGATTGCTACCACGCAAGGCAACCCGAAATTCTGTGTGATGTTGTGGATATGACGTTCAAGGTTGACCAAACCCAAGCGTAGAGCGTCCAGGTTTTCTGAGCCCACATCTTTGACCTCGACGCCGCCGTGATATTTCAAGGCACGCACGGTGGCGACCAACACGACCGCAGAGGGCGCCAGACCGGCTTTGCGGCACTTGATATCTAAAAACTTCTCGGCTCCGAGGTCTGCGCCGAAGCCCGCTTCTGTCACGACATAGTCGGCGAGCTTGAGTGCGGTGGACGTAGCGAGAACTGTATTGCATCCATGCGCGATGTTAGCGAATGGTCCGCCGTGCACGAGCGCGAGATTGTTTTCAAGCGTTTGCACCAGGTTAGGGGCGAGCGCTTCTTTTAACAGCGCCGCCATGGCACCTTGCGCCTGCAAATCGCGAGCGCGTATCGGCTTGCCTGCAAGCGAGTAGCCCACCACGATATCTGCGAGACGGTCCTTCAGGTCCTTGAGACTTTTCACCAAACAAAAAATCGCCATGACTTCGGACGCAACGACAATGTCGAAGCGATCTTCTCGCGGAAAGCCATTCGCTGTGCCACCCAAACCGATCACGATCTGTCTTAAAGCTCGGTCATTGAGGTCAACCACTCGGCGCCAAGTGATGCGTCGTACATCGAACGCTAGCTTGTTGCCGTGGTGGATGTGGTTGTCGATCAAGGCCGCTAACAAATTATTGGCCAGAGCAATCGCGTTGAAGTCGCCGGTAAAGTGCAGATTGATGTCTTCCATCGGCACGACCTGGGCCATGCCGCCACCGGCCGCGCCCCCTTTCATGCCGAACACTGGGCCGAGTGAGGGCTCGCGCAAGCAAATCATCGCGCGTTTGCCAATGTGATTGAGCGCATCTCCGAGCCCGACGGTTGTGGTGGTTTTCCCCTCGCCCGCAGGGGTGGGTGAAATCGCTGTCACCAGAATTAATTTACCGTCTGGTCGGGCATCGAGTGTGCGGATGTATTCAAGCGAAAGTTTTGCCTTGAATCTTCCGTATGGCTCCAACGCCTCGTCTGGGATGCCTGCTTGTGCTGACGCGAGTTCAAGAATGGGACGTTTATTTGCAGCTTGAGCGATGTCGAGGTCAGAACGCATAGGAGGAGGCCTTAGAGAGGAATCTGGTGATGATACATTTGACGCCGCGCGCGGTGCGTTTCATAATATGAGATAGAATCCCTCATGCTGCACTGCCGCAGATTCAAGGACTGTATTAACCATCATGTCGCGTAACGTGTCATCTCCACCCGTGGTGCTCTCATCCCTGTCTCATGGGGCGGCAGACATGGCGATTCAGGTGTTGGGTCGAGCCACCCAGCTGCTTGATGCCCTAGCGGCTCAGCCTGATCCTGTTCCGCTCAAAGACTTGGCCCGCACGACCGGTTTGCATACGTCGACTGCGCATCGCATTCTCAATGATCTGGTTATCGGTCGCTACGTGGATCGTGTGGATAGCGGCCTGTACCAACTGGGTATGCGTTTGCTCGAATTGGGCTCGCTGGTGAAGGGCCGACTGAACGTCCGAGAGGCTGCCATCGACGCCATGCGGGCGTTGCATGCCCTAACCGGACAGACGGTGAACCTGTCTGTGCAGCAGGGCGACGAGATTGTTTATATCGATCGAGCCTGGAGCGAACGCTCTGGTATGCAGGTGGTACGCGCGATTGGTGGCCGGGCACCCTTGCATTTAACGTCCAATGGCAAATTGTTCTTGTCTTCCATCGATGTGCGTCAACTTCGTGCTTACGCGACACGTACAGGCCTGGCGGGTGGGACGGCCAACAGCCTTAAAAACCTCGAGACACTGGAGCGAGAACTGTCTTTGGTGAGGCAGTTGGGTTACGCGCGTGACAATGAAGAGCTTGAGGTGGGTGTGCGTTGCATTGCTGCTGGCATCTATGACGATACGGGGAAGTTGGTTGCCGGATTGTCGATTTCTGCACCGTCTGATCGCCTGCAAGACGCCTGGATTCCCCAGTTGGTCGCGACCGCAGGGACGATATCAGAGGCCTTAGGCTACGAGACTGGCGCGACAGCTGCGTGAGCTCGTCGGTGGCGCCTATACGCTCAAAAACTAAGTAAAAGTCAGTAAATGAACAGTAATGTCGTTTATTTGATGCACTGCAACAAATAATTGTTGACACGACTGTTTTTAAATCTAAAATGACACTTGTGCACTGCAACATATCGTCGCAAACAAACATTTCGTTCATTTTGGAGAACACCATGTCTGCAATTCCTCAGCAGGTCCTAAACAGTCAAAAAGCGGCCATCGATGCATTCGTGGCTGTCCAGGGTTCCTTTTATTCAGGCTTCGAGAAACTCGTTGACCTCAACCTCAAGGCGTTAAAAGCAACGATCGACGAAGTGTCGGCCACGTCGCAACAAGTTGTTGGCGTGAAAGACGCGCAAGAAGCGTTGTCATTGTCTTCAGGTTTGGTTCAGCCGAGCGCAGAAAAAGCCATGGCTTATAGCAAGCATGTTTATGACATCGTTTCCACAGTGCAGGCTGATTTGGCCAAACTGAGCGAGTCGCATGTTGCTGAAGGTCAGAAGCATGTTCAGGACGCAATCGAACAGTTCACCAAGAACGCGCCAGCGGGTTCGGAAGGTGCTGTGGCGATGCTGAAAAGCTCGATGGCTCAGGCTAACTCAGCTTATGAGTCGATGACCAAAGCCGCCAAGCAGGCTGCTGACGTTGCCGAGAAAAATCTGGCTGCTGCTGCCAATGCGACATTCAAAGCGGCTGGTCAAGCCGCTGACGTTGCGAAGTCCGCTACACGCGGTCGCCGCGCAGCTTAAGTTCTAAATGCTTGCAACAAAAAAACCACCCTCGGGTGGTTTTTTTGTTTGGGCTACGTTATCGGCCTAGTTTCGCAATCTCGCGGACACACTCACCTACCAAGGCGGGGCCCTTAAAAATTAGACCGGTGTACAACTGCACCGCATTCGCACCCGCTGAGATCTTCTGCGCAGCGTGTTGCCCCGAGACAATTCCACCCACACCAATGATGGCGAAATCTGGCCCAAGCTTTGAGCGCAGTCGTGCAATGACTTCGAGCGAGCGAGCATGCAATGGCGCACCCGACAGGCCTCCCGCTTCCTCGGCATGTGCCATGCCGTGCACGGCATCCCGAGCGATGGTGGTGTTCGTGGCAATCACGCCATCAATACCGTGGCGCGGAAGTACTTCGGTAATGATGTCAATTTGTTCTTCGGTCAGATCCGGTGCAATCTTGACGGCCAGTGGCACACGTCGTTGATGCTGAGCCGCAAGTTCTTGTCTGCGCTGTGCAAGCTGCGACAGTAGTTCATCGAGCTCATGTTCGCCTTGTAGTGCCCGAAGATTTTTTGTGTTGGGTGACGAAATATTGACAGTAATGTAGTCTGCATGTGGGTAAACACCCACTAATCCGATGAGGTAGTCGTCAGCAGCGCGTTCAATTGGAGTGTCTGCATTTTTACCAATATTCAAGCCGATGATGCCGCCCTGGGCGCGCCAAGTGCTACGTTGAACGTTCGCTAAAAATGTATCCAAACCTTGATTGTTAAAGCCCAGACGATTGATTAAGGCTTGCGCGTCAGGCAGGCGAAAGATGCGCGGCTTAGGGTTGCCTGGTTGAGCACGCGGGGTGACGGTGCCGACTTCAACAAAGCCAAACCCCAAGTTACCCATCGCGTCGATATGTGCCCCGTTTTTATCTAAACCCGCTGCGAGTCCGACAGGGTTCTGTAAAGCGAGGCCCATTAAGGTGGTCGGGGCCAGCACACGACTCTGCATGAGTCCGCGGGTCAGGGAGCAGTCGTACGCGAGTTGTAACGCCTTGAGTGTTGCATCGTGAGCCGCTTCGGCATCCATCGCAAAAAGAGCGTGACGTGCCAAGGGGTAGGCTTGAAAGAGTATCGACATGGCAACCGTTAAAAAATAGAGTCAGAGAAAAATATCAATATCCGAAGCTTGCTAAGGGCTATCCCTCAGGAGGCGGTGGTTGATCATGCCATTGTCCGCTATAGCGAAACTGGGCTGGACCAAACGCTGCTTTGTACGCCATTTTTGCACTCTTTTCGATCCAGTAGCCTAGATAGAGCCAGGGAAGACCGAGCTGCCGGCACTGATTGATTTGCCACAAAATGCTGTAGGTGCCCAGACTGCCCTGCGCCTCGGGATCATAGAAGGTATAGACCGACGAGAGCCCTTGCTCAAGCACGTCAATGATCGACACCATACGCAGCGTGCCGTCTTCTTCACGAAACTCCACGAGTCGCGTATTGACGCGACTGGCTAGTAAAAACTCGCTGTACTGAGTGCGACTGTCGTCATCCATGCCACCACCAGGGTGGCGCAACGCCTGGTAGCGCGCGTACAGCGCATAGTGTTCGCTGGACCAGGAAAGCTCGGCCACGAGGGGCCGCAATGGCTGATGACGTTTGAGGACGCGTTGCTGCGTGCGGTTAGGCGCAAAGCGATTGACATCGACACGCACAGGAAGGCAAGCACGGCAACTGTCGCAGTGTGGACGATAGGTAAAAAGTCCGCTGCGCCGAAATCCCTGATCAATCAATTGGGAGTAGGTATCCGCATGAATCAAATGCCCGGGCGCGGCAACCTGCGAGCGGGCCTGTCGCTCGGGCAGGTAGCTGCAGGGATACGGTGCGGTTGCATAAAACTGTAGCGCCGCAAAGGGGAGTTCTTTGAGTTGGCTCATGGGTGCAATATACCTGCTTGGTCCAAGCGGCCCGGATGCCAAAGGATATCAGGCATCGACGTGTGCTGTCGGACATGGACGATAAATTGTTGTCGTGGTATCGGGGCGGCACCCAAGGTGCGTAAGTGCTCGGTGTGCATCTGGCAGTCGATCCAAGCAACCCCTTGTTTTTTTAGGTACCAGACCAGATGCGCCAGGGCGATTTTGGAGGCATCCGGTACGCGACTAAACATCGATTCGCCAAAAAACATGTGGCCGAGGCTCACGCCATAGAGGCCACCCACTAGCTCGCCATGCACCCAGGTTTCGATACTGTGGACGTGCCCCAATAAGTGCCAGGCCTCGTAGGCCAATTGCATCTCCCCGGTGATCCACGTGCCAGCCTGTCCGTTAAGAGACGGTCGGGCACAGGCGCGCAACGTAGAGGTGAAGGCGGTGTTGACTTTGACAACGATGGAGTAGTCCCCGGCCTCTTGCGCGCGGGCGATTTGTCGCAGGCGCTTGCCTAGAGAGTGGGACAAGTGCAGTGCGTCACACTGGAGCACCATGCGTGGGTTGGGAGACCACCAGAGCGGTGGTTC
>CANFEI010000062.1 GCA_947445495.1 Alcaligenaceae bacterium | reverse complement strand
GTCATGCGGTCATCAATATCCATTGCAGCGACAGCCTCACCGACATACTCAATCGCGATGTCATTTAAGCCTTCTGCACCGAAACGACCTAGCATCGCGAGCGTAATGTCTTTGGCCCACACTCCAGGGGCAAGACGGCCACGCAGATTGATACGAACGCTCTGCGGAACGCGAAACCAAAGTTTGCTGCTCATCATCACCGCCGACACATCGGTCCCTTCAATTCCGGTACCAAGCGCATTAAAGGCTCCATAGGTGACAGAGTGCGTATCCGTGCCCACCACGAGATCTCCGCAAGTTAAATGCCCACCTTCAGGCAGAACTTGATGGCAGATTCCATCGCCAATGTCATAAAGCTTCGTGCCACGCTGCGCGGCAAAACTGCGCATCTCGCTATGGATTTGAGCAGCCTCTATGCTTGGGGGCGGCGAATAGTGATCAAGCACCAATGCGGTATTTTTTGCAAACTGCAAGGGCTGTTCGCCAAACTTACCAATCATTTTGATCGTGTTGGCTGCACGCGTATCCGTCACCATCGCAAAATCGATATGTGCGACGACAACCTCTCCCGCACTGACCGAGTCGTATCCCGCATGTTTGGCGAGAATTTTTTCAACAATCGTACGACCCATTCGTCATCTCAACATAAAAAATTAAAGAACAATGCGCGAGGAAAAATTACCGCTTAAGCTGCAACTTACGTACCACGTCACCCCAGGTCTCGTATTCCTTTTCCACGAAAGCGCGCATCTGCGCAGACGTCGAGGGATCAGGCTCCATCGCCTGAGTCTCTAAGCGCTCAATCGTCTTGGGGTCGCGCAACGCGGCTACGATTGCCTCGTTGAGTTTTTTGACAATCGCGTCTGGCGTGCGCGCTGGTGCGACGAAGCTATACCAGTTGGTTGCTTGGTATCCTGGAAAACCGAGTTCGGCCACGGTAGGCACATCGGGTAAGGCCTTTGACCGCTGCGCGCCGGTGACGGCGATTGCGCGCAACTTCCCTCCTTTGACCTGCGGGATAGCCGTCGGCGCGCTTGCGAAGATCGCTTGAATATCACCCGCGAGCAAGGCTGTCATCGCAGGGCCACCACCTTTGTAGTTGATGTGTTCTGCAGACGTACCGGTACGCGCTTGCAGTAACTCACCGGCCAAATGTCCCGCACTACCTAACCCAGGCGATCCATAAAACAGTGGTTTCTCTTTATTCTTAGCCGCCGCGATATAGTCAGCCAATGTTTTGATATTCGAGTCTATTCGGACCACCAAAATATTTCCGAACGTCACCCCATTGGAAATCATGGCGAAGTCTTTCAATGTTTTGTACGGCGTGCCGTCAGGCATGTGTGGATTCACCGCTAACGATCCAATGTTTGCCAAGCCGATCGTATAACCATCTGGTGCCGCATTGGCGACCGCATCAGCTGCGATATTTCCACCCGCGCCAGGACGATTATCAACAACGACCGTCTGGCCGAGCAATTCCGACAGTTTCACCGCGACCGTGCGTGCGGCCGAATCGGTGCCACCACCTGGCGCAAAACCGACCAATAAGCGAACGGATTTGGCTGGGTAGGCTGCCGCAGTAGCCACCTGTGCATAGCTCGAAGCCGATGCACTCAGGCACAGCGCGAGCAAGCTTACTTGGAAAAGTTTAGTTACGTTCATCAGATCTCCGAGGCGTTATTTCAAAGGTTCAATTTGATAATGGAATACTACCGCGTGGCGGACCTAAAAATGCTATTTCTCGGACGCGCATTAAGCTTGTTGCGCCGCAGCACAATTAATATCGGTTTCTCTGATCCACTATAGTTAGACAATCGCCGATGTGGCGAAGCAAATAACGAGTCCCCTCATGCGAAGCAAACTTTTTGTACCGGGTTCGCGGCCAGAGCTTTTTGACAAAGCATTGGCCAGCGCCGCAGACGCCCTTTCATTCGACCTCGAAGATGCGGTGGCCGAACCGAAGAAGGAAAGCGCTCGCGCAACGCTCGCAACGTGGATGGCATCACCTGCAGCGGCAGAAACAAAAAAATGCGTGATCGTTCGCGTCAATGCGATGGACACCCGCTTTTTTGAGCAAGATATTGCCCAAGTGGTGCGAGCCGGGCTCGACATGATCAACATCCCCAAGCCAGAGAGCGCCGACGCGGTGCGACAGGCGGTCAGCCTGATCGAACAGGCAGAACGCGCGAATGGCGTGAACACCGATGGGAAATCTGCCATCAAAGTCTTACTCAATGTGGAGACACCCAAAGCCCTGCGCATCGCCTTCGAGCTTGCGGGCGCCCATCCGCGCGTGGCCGGACTACAGCTAGGTCTCGCAGATCTCTTCGAACCGATTGCCGTATCGCGCAAAGAACTTTTTGCGGTGCAGTACGCCATGATGGAAATGAAAATGGCCGCGGCCGAAGCGGGCGTTGCTGCGTTTGATGCGGCCTACGCCGACATTAAAAATACCGATGGTTTTAAATATGAGGCCGCCTTTGCGGCTAGTCTCGGCTACACAGGCAAGACATGTATCCACCCCAGCCAAGTCGTCATGGCCAACGACGCCTTCCGACCAAGCGATGAAGCGATCGCACATGCCTTGCGTGTCGTGAAAGCTGCCGCGCAAGCGCAAGCAGATGGCGTTGGGGCCTATGTCGTCGACGGAAAAATGATCGACCCACCCTTTTTAAAGAGCGCACAAGCTCTGCTGGCCAATGCGAAAAGCATGGGCTTAATCTCCTAAACCACCCGATAACTTTTAAGGAAATCAACTATGTTCGCCTTGCCCAAGTTTGTGCGCGCAATGACCGCCCTCCTATTTACGACAGCCATGGCACAAGCCACGGCACAGACCGAGTTTCCAAACAAGCCCATCACTCTGCTAGTTGGAAGCGCTCCCGGCGGATCGAACGATGTATTTGCGCGCGTCATCGGCAAACAGCTACAAGACCTACTTGGCGTATCAGTGGTGGTAGAGAATAAGCCTGCGGCGGGGGGTATATTGGCCAACGTCCTGTTGGCCAAAGCGCCCGCGGACGGATACACGTTAGTGGTGCTGTCCTCAACGTTTACGACTGGGGCGGCTGTGCGCAAGAACCTTCAGTACGACGCAATCAAAAGCTTTACACCGATTGCAATGCTGGCTAAGGGTCCCATGCTCATCACTGTAGGCAATAACACGCCATACAAAACCCTCGAGGACCTCGTCAAGTTCGCCAAGGCCAATCCAGGCAAACTCAACTACGGCACATCGGGTGTCGGTAGCATTAATCAATTTGCCTCCGAACTGCTCTCAGAGGCTGCCGGTATCAAAATGACCCACGTGCCATATAAAGGCATGGGTCCTGCCGTCACAGACTTGCTGAGTGGGCACATTGATATGATTATCGCCAGTGCCCCCTCATTGTTGTCCCAAGTTAAATCAGAAAAGATTCGTGCGCTGGCCGTCACAACCGTGGAGCGCTCTGAGGTTGCGCCGGACATCCGCGCACTAAAAGAGGTGGCCTTACCAAAAGCAGCTGTTGATCTTTGGTGGGGAATGCTCGCTCCTGCCGGAACACCTAAGCCAGTCGTCGATAAGCTCAACAAGTCGATCAACCAGATCATCACTTCCGATGCAATGAAATCATTTTTTGTCAAAGAGGGGGCCACCCCATTCGCGATGAGTCCAGCTGCGTTTGCGAGTCACTTGGCGACTGAACTCGAACGCTGGAAGGTCATTGCTCAGAATGCCAACATTCAAGCAGAGTAAACACGGCACATGAACAAGCAATCCTCCCACGCATTTTCCGAACTGCCAGCTCGCACCGGCGCTCCCGGCCCCCTCACTGGCGTGCGCGTCGTAGATATGTCGGCGTATATCGCGGGCCCCTACGCCTGCTCACTTCTCGCCGATCAGGGTGCGGAGATCATCAAGATCGAGCCGCCTATTGGCGACAACCTACGGAAATACCCTTCAACACTGGAATCTGAAAGCCGAGCATTCTTAGGCGTCAATCGCAGCAAACTCTCCGCCGTGCTTGATGTAAAACAGGCCGATGACCTCGCAACACTGCTGACCTTAATTGAAAGTGCCGATGTGTTGGTCCATAACTTTCGACCAACGGTGGCGCCGCGCATTGGCATTGGCTACGAGCAACTCAAAGCAATCAACCCTAGGCTTATTTACTGCGCCGTGAGTGGATATGGCGAAACGGGGCCATTGAAAGACAAAGCCGGCTTTGATCAAGTTTTACAGACCATGACTGGCATGTGTACGCTTCAAGGAAAAAAGGACGGCCCACCCGAAATTTTGTATGGATCAATTGTTGACTACTACGCGTCCGCATTAGTTGCTGGTGCTGTGTCATCTGCACTCTTTGAACGAGAGCGTTCTGGCGAGGGACAATTTGTCAGTGTGTCCTTGTTGTCTGCGGCGATGACCCTCCAGTCTGCGCGTTTGGTTTGGGCCGACAATGAAGGTCGTGATGTCGGCCGTGACATGCGATCAGGTGGCATTACCGGCCTGCATCCCACGAAAGAGGGTTACTTATATATTTCAGCTAACACCCCACACTTTTGGACAGCGTTATGCAAAAAACTGGAGCTAGATGACCTAGCCTTGGACGAGCGGTACGACACAGTGCGCAAGCGTGCCGCGCAGCAAGAGGAGATCGTGCCTATCATTCACCGGGCTCTCAGCAACAAATCCGCTCTCGAATGGGAAGCTATTTTTGGTGAAGAAGTCCCTTGTTCTGCGGCTCGAAGCGTTGAAGATATGTTTGATCATCCTCAAGTGCAAAATCAGGACATGATCACAACCTTTGAGCATCCTGTGGTGGGCCGATACCGTGGACTCAAACGCTCACTTCGCTTTAGTCGTACTCCCGGGCCAGACCCCTTCTCTGCTCCAACGCTCGGGCAACATACGGAGTTGATACGCGCCGAAGCCAAGCGCTTGCGACTAAAACGCAAGCCGAAATGAACATCCCCAA
This sequence comes from Alcaligenaceae bacterium, assembly GCA_947445495.1. The sequence goes on along the minus strand of CANFEI010000062.1, from coordinate 1,811 downwards.
TACCGCCGGCACCGCTCCACCGTCCTTACGTGTTCCCGACAACGCCTGCGACGCTCACCTACACATCTACGACGCGCGCTTTGCGACCGTCGTAGACGCTGCGCAGGCGCTGGAGCGGGCCACTGTCAGCGAATACCGCCAACTTCAACAAAGACTAGGCACGACTCGAGCGGTCATCGTTACCCCTCGCAGCTATGGCACAGACAATCGCGTGACGGTTGATGCCATCGATCAACTTGGCATCAAACATGCGCGTGGCGTGGCTGTATTGCGTACCGATGTGACCGATGCACAGCTACGACAAATGGATCAGGCAGGGATTAAAGGCATTCGTTTTTCTCTCTATACTCCAACGCATGCTGCTGCAAGTTTCGATATGGTCGAAGAGCTCTCGCATCGGGTTGAACCCTTCGGCTGGCACCTGCAACTGCACTGGACTGCTGATCAGTTTGTTGAGCACGAAGCGATGCTTAAACGATTACCCTCGCGCTTAGTGATCGACCACATGGGCAGACTCCCACAACCAGCAGGTATCAACCACCCGGCTGTTCACCTCATGCATACACTGCTCGATCGCGGACGAACATGGATAAAGCTTTCGGGGCCGTATCTGGACAGCCAAGCAGGCGAACAAGGCGAATTTCGCGATATCGATGATGTGCCCACACACTGGATTAACACCGCGCCTGAACGACTTGTATGGGGAAGCGACTGGCCTCACCCCACGGAGACTCAAAAACCTGACGATGCAAAATTGCTAGACTTGATCATGCGTTGGACCGAAAGCGAGGCAGTGATGAAGCAAATTCTGGTCAACAATCCCGCCGCACTGTACGGCTTTGACTGATTCGAGTACTCACACCAGTATGCCGCGTAAGCGCTCGGCCGCTTCACGATCTGCGGGGGATTCACCTAAACTAATGCAATGATACGAACCAGACGCATTGCTCACCTCGATATGGACGCTTTTTTTGCGTCAGTTGAGCTCTTGAGCTATCCGGAACTGCGTGGCCTGCCCGTTGTCGTGGGTGGGCGAAATGCCAGTGCCCATGCGGCGAGCGGTGCCTCGGGGATCGAACGCTTCACTCGACTCAAAGACTATGCGGGACGAGGCGTCGTGACGACCTCGACCTATGAGGCACGCGCGCTCGGCGTATTTTCAGGGATGGGGCTCATGAAGTCGGCCCTACTGGCCCCCCAAGCCATATTGCTGCCTGCAAACTTCGAAGCCTATCGACACTATTCACAACTATTTAAGCGGGCAGTCGCCGAGATCACCCCTGCAATTGAAGACCGCGGTATCGACGAAATCTATATCGATCTCAGTGACCTCGAAGAAGACACGCTCACGATTGCCCAGCGAATAAAAGCGCACGTTGTTGCAGCGACCGGCTTAAGCTGTTCGATTGGCATTAGCCCGAATAAGCTTCTTTCTAAAATTTGCTCAGATTTGGAAAAACCCAATGGTCTCACGATCCTGTCGATCGACAAGTTAAAAGATCGTATCTGGCCACTGCCTGCGAAAAAAATCAACGGTATCGGACCCAAAGCAAATGAGAAACTGAGTGGACTAGGCATTGTCACAGTAGGCGAGCTTGCTGCCGCCTCCCCTGAGCTCTTAGTCGCCAACTTCGGTCGTGCGACCGGGACATGGATGCACGAAGCTGCCCACGGTATTGACGAGCGTCCCGTGGTCACCTGGTCAGAACCCAAATCTATTAGCCGCGAAACCACCTTCGAACGCGACCTACATCCCAAACATGATCGCGCCGTCCTCTCAGAAGCATTTACTAAGCTTTGCCTAAGGCTTT
>CANFEI010000061.1 GCA_947445495.1 Alcaligenaceae bacterium | reverse complement strand
GCCCTTTGCAATGGAACACGACAAGCTGCCAGGCCTGCTCATCAACGGCTCGCTCAAGCAACAGTTTGTGATGCAGCTGCTCGCAGACTGGGCTGGCCCGCAGGGCTGGGCATGGAAGGCAGGCTTCCAGTTCCGAGCGATGAATCTCGTGGAAGAAACCATGCGTGTCTGGGGCCGCGTCACTGGAAAACGAGAAACACCCGACTTCGGGCTCATCGATATCGAATTGGGTATCATTAACGATGCGGGCAAAGAATCGACGCCAGGTACAGCGACAGTTGCGCTACCCTACAAAAATGGCAAACCCGTTCCCTATCCTTTTGTTCCTCCCAAGTTGTAGGCCGTTAATCAAGTGAATACACCAGCAACTCCCGAACAACGGATCGATGGGGCGCTACACGGCGTACGCGTACTAGATCTCAGTCAGGGAATTGCTGGCCCCTTTGCGGCGCGCTTGCTCGGCGATCACGATGCCGATGTGATCAAAGTCGAGCCTCCTCGCACGGGGGAGTCTGGTCGCACACTTGCGCCGCTCAAAGTCGATGCGCCAGAGCCAGAGCAAAGTCTTCTATTTCAGTATTTGAACTGGAACAAGCGTAGCGTTGCCTTGGATATTACTCAAGCGGTTGGTCAGCGTACCTTGCGTGCACTCATTGAGCGTAGCGACATATTGTTAGAAAGTTTTCGACCTGGTTATCTCGACAGCTTAGGTCTTAGTGTCGACAAAATGCTCGAGTGGAATCCGCGACTGGTTGTGACCTCGATCACCAACTACGGTCAAACAGGGCCTTACGCCCATTACGAAGCGAGTGACCTCACGCTTCAAGCGATGAGCGGCATCATGCAGATTAGTGGCCAGGTCGACCGCGAGCCTCTAAAGCATGGCCTATCACAGTCCTACTATTGTGCAGGGCTAACCGGAGCCTATGCTTCAATTATGGCGTACACGGCCGCGCAACAAGATCAATTCGGCGAGCATGTTGATGTGTCGATTCACGAGTGCCTTGCATCCGAATTAGTCCTGAATGAATCTTATTATGCCTTTCTTGGTGCCATTCAAGGGCGGCGAGCGATCGTTCAAGATCCGTTTGCAGGCGAGCCCATTGCAACACGCAAGGGTTATGTGGCGTTCCAAACTGGTGGAGGTGCCCCGTTCGAAACGTTTGCGGAACTATTTGATCGACCAGAGTTTTTAGAGAAGCGGTTTACGAGTCCGCCCGAACGTGAAAGGCGCGTGCCAGAGGTCAGAGCTCTTCTAGAGGAATGCGTCGCTGATCGCGATGCCAAAGAAGTATTTTTAGCAGGCGCCAAAAAACGATTGTTATTGGGTGTCGTACAAGGGGCGAGCGATCTGCTGCAGTGCGAACATTTAGAAGAGCGCAAAGCCTTTGCGAATGTTTCCCACCCAGACACTGACACTAATTTACGGCTGCCTGCAGAGCTTACTAAGTTGTCGCTCACTCCGACGGCCCTCAGGCGCCGTGCACCCAGGCTCGACGAACATCGCCATGAAATTCTCGTTGGACTACTTGGATTAAACGAAAGCGAGGTCCGTGCATGAGTACAGGAACGCCTACGCTACCACTCATCGGCATGCGCGTACTCGACCTTTCTTATGTTTTTGCGGTGCCCTATATGGCGGGGTTGCTAAGCGACCTCGGCGCGGAGGTCATCAAGATTGAAGCGCCTCACAAGCTGGATCAAACGCGTGGCCGCGCCTTCGGCCCTTACCTGGACAATGATCCCGCGCAAGACCCGTGGAATCGCTCTGGGATTTTCTATGTCGTGAATCGTGGCAAGCGATCGCTTGCCATGGACATGAGCACCCCAGAAGGGCAGCGTATTTTTAAGGAGCTTGTCGCCAAGAGCGACATCGTCTTAGATAATTACACCCCACGCGTGATGCGCAAATGGGGGCTTCATTATGACGAGCTCAAACAAATTAAACCGTCGCTTATCATGCTGTCGAACACCGGCTATGGCTCAACAGGTCCTTGGTCTGCATTCCCAAGCCAAGGGACAACGCTCGAAGCAACGATGGGCATTACCTACTACACAGGCTATCGAGGGGATAAACCCTGGAAAGTCGGGCAGTCTTACCCTGACTTCATTGCTTGTTGGGCAGGGCTAAATGGGTTGTGGGCTGCCATTAGTCACTTGCGAAAGACGGGCGAGGGACAATGGATTGATGTTGGAATGTATCAGCTTGGTATCGCCATGATGCCGGAGCCCTTCATTCAATATCAACTGGATGGCACCGAACCTGAGCGGATTGGCAACGAGCATGCCGAACATGTCCCCAGTAACTTATACAAGACGCAAGGGGTTGATCAATGGATTGCGCTCACGGTTGAGACCAATGCGCAATGGCAAGCGCTGGCTATCTATATGAAGGAACCCGAGTTGGGCACTGATCCCAACTACGCTAGCGCGGCTGCGCGACGTAAAGCCCGCGACATCGTCAATAAAAAAGTAAGTCTCTGGGCCCTACAGCAAGATGCACGCCATCTCACGCAGACGCTTCAAGCGCTTGGCATCGCGGCCGGACACATATGCAATAGCCGCGACTTACTCTCGGACCCTCACCTTATTGAGAGAGGCTTTTACGAGAAGGTTCGGCATCACGAGCCGGTCGGCGAGCGACCCATCATCGGACGGCCCTATCGACTGCGCTTCAGAGACGCCAAGATAAAAAAAGGCGGCCCACGTTTCGGTGAAGATAACACCGCTATTTTGCGGGACATTGTTGGTATGTCAGCCGAACAAATTGACGCTGCTCGCGCCAACGGCATTATTAGCGACACTCCAACAAACCCAGGCATCTCAGGCACGATGAACACCGAAATGATGCTGGAGCTTGGTACCCTAAATGCTGTGGATAAAAACTATAAAGACTATTTCTCTTTCAAAAGTGAGAACACATGAACAGCGTCAACACCTTCGTCCTGCGTACCTTGGCAATCATCGGCGTATCGTTAGCCAGCCTCTCGGCCTATGCACAGTCATACCCGAGTCGTCCCATCACATTCGTTGTGCCCTACGGGCCTGGTGGCTCAACGGATCCCGTGGCAAGACAGTATGCAATGCAATTGCAAAAGGTCCTCGGCGTTGAAGTCAATATAGAAAACAAACCCGGGGGCTCTGGCACGATCGGGACAGGAATGGTGGTGCGCTCAAAGCCTGACGGCTACACACTTGGTCTCGCAACAAATAGCATTCTTGCTTACCAACCACTCGTCAATTCAAGTTTAGTTTTTAAAACACCTGATCAGTATCAACCTATCACTAAACTTGGGGAGATGCCCGTCATCTTAGTAGTGCGAGCGGATGCGCCTTGGAAAACCTTTGCCGAGTTCTTACAACACGTAAAAGACAACCCAGGGAAGGTGCGTGCTTCTGTGTCAGGGCTGCGAACTGTGCCTGATCTATTGGCGCAAGAGTTCAATAAAGTTGCTGGAACAAAACTGCGCACCGTCCCGTTTACCGGAGGTAGTGGCGAAGCGCTAGTCGCACTCTTGGGGAACCGCGTGGAAGCAACCCTCTTTACAGGTGCTGTGGGCATACCGAGCCACGTACAAGCGGGCAAAGTGCGGGTGTTGGCCGTTTTCAAGAAAGGGGTATACGATCCGGTCCCTGAAGCGCAACCTACTGTTGATGCTGGTTACAACACGACCCTTGCTGCTTCGTTTTATGTCATTGCGCCCAAGGGGCTTGCTCCTGATGTGTTGGATAAACTGACTAAAGTATCCATGGAGATTGTGCAGAGCGCGGAATTTATAAAATTTTCAAAAGAAGGCTATGCGCTAGACCCTAAAGGCCCGGCGGCTCTACGCACAGAAATCGTTCGAGATACCGCGACCTTTATCGAGTTGCTCAAAGTACTCGATCAAAAATGAATAATTCCTCTACCGATAAGTTCTCGCGGGCCAGCACGCCATGACAGCGAGTACGATTTCCAAGAAGAAATCCTATCTGTGGACAGGACTTTTTGGTTTACTCCTGTCGATCGGCTATCTGCGCATGGCTCTTGATCTCCCAATGGGGGCCCTCGATGAGCCTGGCGCCGGATTATTCCCGATATTGGTGTCAGCCATCATGGCCTTCGCCAGCTCTGCGACGATGTGGGAGGGCGCTAAGGCGCCTACCACCGACGCCATTGAAATACCAAGTGGAGACGATCGCGCCCGCCTGATTAAATTAGTGCTGTTGCTATCCGCTTATTTTTTGGTGATTCCATGGCTTGGGTATTCAATTAGCAGCTTTGTTTTTTGTTGTGTCTTAATTCGTCTTCTGTCAGACACGAGCTGGATTCGCTGCGTTCTGTACGCTGCCATCATGACCGCTGCCGTGTATGGGGTGTTTATCTATTTGTTGAAAGTTCCGATGCCGACCATGGCCTTGGAATTCTAAAAAGGAAATCACCGCCGTGGATGCTATTAACGGATTTCTATATGGGTTGGGCGTTGCCTTGACCTTCAACAATCTCCTTGCCGCATTGGCAGGAGCGCTCGCTGGGACACTTATCGGTGTCCTGCCCGGTTTGGGCCCAACCGCCGGCATCGCGATGATCTTGCCACTGAGCTACTCGCTCGACCCGACAAGCGGCCTCATTATGATGGCCGGTATGTTTTATGGCGCGATGTACGGTGGCTCGACCACAGCCATTCTGGTCAACATGCCTGGCGAATCCGCCTCGGTCATTACTTGTATTGATGGCTACAAGCTAACAAAAAAGGGACGAGCCGGAGCGGTGCTGACTATCGTTGCCGCGGGCTCCTTTGTCGGCGGCGTAGTGTCCGTCGTTGGTGTGATGCTGTTCGCTCCAGCCCTCGCACAGCTAGGCTTGCTTTTTGGTCCGGCTGAATTTTTTGCGCTAACGGCAGGTCGCCTCCTATTGTTTTCAAGAATTTCTGGTGGCTCCTTAGCGGCTGGTATTTTTCCCATGGCGGTCGGCCTGATGCTGAGCACGGTGGGGCAGGAGCTTGTCACGGGTCAAGATCGATTTACGTTTGGGATAAGCGATCTTACCCTCGGGGTTGAGCTCGTTGCTCTTGTCGTGGGGCTCTATGGCATTACCGAAATCATGTCGGTGATTGGGAGTATGCAAAAACAGGTCAAACCCCTTCCCGTCCGTCTGCGCGACATGTTTCCAACTAAGCAAGAGTGGAAAAGATCAGTGGCACCTTTTGGGCGAGGCACCGCACTAGGTTTTGTTTTTGGGCTACTCCCCGGGCCCTCTGCCACGATGGCGAGCTTCGCCTCCTACCGCCTAGAAAAAGGGGTGTCCAAATACAAGGAAGAGCTCGGTCAAGGCGCGATTGAGGGCGTGGCGGGCCCTGAAACCGCGAACAATGCAGCCGCTACTTCATCCATGGTTCCGTTGCTTGCGCTTGGGATTCCGTTTGGCTCTGTGACGGCGCTCATGCTTGCTGCGATGATGGTGCATGGTGTTCAACCTGGTCCAATGATGATCACTCAGCATCCAGAAGTATTTTGGGGTGTGATTGCGTCGATGCTGATCGGTAACGCCATGCTGTTAATTTTAAATGTGCCACTCATCAGCGTCTGGGTTAGCTTGCTACGCGTTCCCAGCCATATTTTTCTGCCGATCATCTTAATGGTCGCAACAATCGGTTGCTACAGCGTGCGCAACAGCATGGTCGATGTATACATGCTGCTCTTAGTCGCTTTTGTTGGTTTTGGCTTAACCAAGCTGAACTTCCAACTAGCGCCGATGGTGGTTGGTGTCGTTCTGGGACCATTGATTGAGAAGCATCTACGCGAAGGCCTTTTTATGAGTCTTGGTGATGTGTCTGTTTTTTATACAAGTCCTCTGGCCATCGGGATTTGGACGCTTGTGATCCTGGCATTAATGCTCGGGCCCATCCAATATCTGCTTGCGAAGGCCTTCGGGGTGAAGTTCAAGAAAATCATTCCTGAAAGTTCTGAATAGCGCGAGCTTAGGCCCCACCCGTAGAAGCTACTTTTACCCAACCAGGATCAAGCCCAACCGCGCCTGAGCGCGCGAGTTCGGCAATTTGGTCTGGCAAATAACCATACTCTGCCAAGATCTCAGCGGTATGCTGACCTAGTCGCGGCGGTGGCAAACGGATTGCGCCTGGCGACTCACTGAACTTGATCGGCAGTCCAGCCATTGACATCATGCCTAAACCGTCTAGATTCATTTCTTGAACCATATCGCGCGCATGAACCTGTGGCTGCTGCACCACCTTATCAATCGTATTGACTGGTGAGCATGGCACTTCGTTTTCTATCAGCCGCTTTTCCCAATAGGCGAGCGGCTGCGTACTAATAATGGTACCGATCAGCTTGATCATTAAGGTGCGATTATCAGAACGCATTTGCGGATTGATGAAACGAGGATCGTCTAGCCATTCAAGCTTGTCCAACGCTGTGCAAAGCCCCTTCCACATCCGCTGATTGAAGGCAGAAATAACAATCCACTGATCACTCGCCTGATAGGCGCGATAAGTCGGGCTCGTCAACGCGCCGCTACCACTTGGTCCAGGCACCTCGCCACTCGAAAAATAGCGCGTAAAAAATTGCGCGAGCATTGCCATATGACCTTCAAGCAGCGACGTATCCACGCGTTGCCCGCGGCCGGTGCGATGACGCGTCTCAAGCGCCATCATGACGCCAATCGCACCAAACATGCCGGCGCCGACATCCGCCACAGACATACCCATTTTTGCTGGGCTCCCTTCGGGGTCGCCGGTGATGCTCATCGAGCCTGCATAAGCCTGCATGAATAAGTCATTTGCCGGCTCTT
>CANFEI010000060.1 GCA_947445495.1 Alcaligenaceae bacterium | reverse complement strand
GCCCGCTGAGCCGCAACGTTACGATCTCGTGCTCCAAGCGGTCGGACGTACACCCAACGGGAAAAAACTTGCGGCTGAAAAGGCCGGAGTGGTCATCACGGACCGTGGTTTTATTGATGTCGATCATCAGATGCGCACAAACGTTGCGCACATCTTCGCGATCGGAGACATTGTCGGCCAACCCATGCTCGCCCATAAGGCTGTGCACGAAGGGCATGTTGCTGCCGAAGTGGCTGCGGGTCAAAAGAGCTTCTTTGATGCGCGTGTGATTCCTTCTGTTGCCTACACAGATCCTGAAGTGGCGTGGGTCGGCTTGACTGAAGAGCAGGCCGCGCAACAAGGTGTTGCGATTACGAAAGGCTTGTTCCCTTGGGCGGCTTCCGGTCGCGCGATTGCGAATGGTCGCGATGAAGGATTCACCAAGCTATTGTTTGATGCCACATCACACAAGATTTTGGGTGGCGGTATTGTGGGTACGCATGCCGGCGATCTCATTAGTGAAGTGGCACTTGCCATTGAGATGGGTGCGGACGCCGTAGACATCGGCAAGACGATTCATCCTCATCCAACCCTTGGTGAGTCGGTCGGACTGGCTGCAGAGGCCGCTCATGGCCATTGCACTGATTTACCCCCTGTGCGCAAGCGTTAGCCCTTTGCCGACAGGGCCGTGGTGTCTTTAGATCGATTGATCTAGAGCGCCACGGTCGAGAACCAAGGCACTGCAGCAATGGCAATCAGCCCAACGATGAGTGCGGCAATGTAAGGCCATATCGCACCCATCACGTCATCGGGTGAGGTATTTCCAATCCGACAAGCCACATAAAAGCCGACACCAATGGGTGGCATCATCAGCCCAATATTCATCGCTGTGACCACTACCATTGCGTAGTGAATGTCATGGATACCAAGCTTCTTTGCAATGGGGAACATGATGGGTGCCAGAATTAAGATTGCTGGCAGGCCCTCGAGTAAACAGCCCAGAATCAGGAAGACGAGAATCGTGATGACCATGAAGCCGAAAATGCCTCCTGGTAAGGTCGTGAGGAACTGAGACAGGCTTTGCACTGCGCCACTCTGTGTGATCGCCCAGGCCATTGCAGAAGCGGTACCAAGGATTAAGAGAATGGCACCGCTTAACGCTGCGGTTTCAACCAACATGGCGTAGACCTTACGCCAACCGATCCCGCCATAAAGCACTTGGCCGATGATCATGGCGTATAGCACCGCAATCGTTGACACTTCCGTTGCTGTCGCGACACCTCCGCCGACCGCGCTTCGAATCAGAAACGGAAGTACCAATGCGGGTCCGGCGATCAGCAGTGTCCGGCCGATCACCGTCCAGCTCGCACGACGTACGTTATCCATGATCTCGTGGCGGGCTTTCCAGCGTGCCAGCAAGGCTAACGCCACTAGCAATACCGCTGCGATGACAACGCCGCTTTGGAATAGGCCCGCAATGGATACGCCAGCGACGGAACCCAGCACAATCAAGACGATGCTCGGAGGTACGGTGTCCGCCATGGCAGCGCCCGTCGCAAGTAGCGCAATCATCTCCTTCGGCTTATGACCGCGACGTTTCATCTCAGGGAATAGTGCGGGGGCAATCGTCGCCATATCAGACACTTTTGAGCCAGAAATGCCGGAAACAATAAACAGCGATCCAAGTAGCACGTAGGACATGCCGGCCTTGATATGGCCGAGCAGCGAGGCGAGAAAATCAACAATAGCCTTTCCCATCCCCGTGGCATCCAGCACACAACCGAGCAAGACAAAGATGGGTACCGACACGAGAATTAGGCTCGACATCCCTTCATCCATTCGTCCGATGATCACCATCAGAGGCACGGTCGTTGTGAAGCCAAGGTAGCTTAGCGCACCCAACCCAAAGCAAAAGGCGATCGGCACGCCTGCAACGAGGCATAGCGCGACCAGCACAACCAAAAAAATCATAATGTTGTAGAGACCGAGACTCGTCAAAAAGTCTGATCCTAACCAGCAAGCGGCGGCAAAAGCAGCCACGACGATGCTCGCGCCTAGCAGGTTTGCCTTGCTCACTGTGTGGCTTGCGTAGACAGCTAGTACACCCAGCATCGTCAAAATGCCAAAGGCAAGCGCAGAGACCCGGTAAGTGTTGGGAAGATCAAGGGCAGGCGTTTTTACAAACCATTCGTCTTCTGCGTAGATGATCGCTGGGCGGATGAGGGCGATGAGAAAGGCCGCAATCGCAACCAACGCGAGCGCATGAACAAAACCCCGGACACGCTCGGGCATCATTTCTAAAAACAGCGTTAGCCGTAAGTGCTCGTTGCGGTGCATCGCTATCGCGGTTCCCAACATCGCGAGCCACAAGAAAGAAAGCGAAACGACTTCATCGATCCAAACGATCGGGATAGAAAAGACATAACGCGCAACGACCCCTACCAGCAACATCACCACAATGACGACCAAGAGCAACGCGCTTGCAAATTCTATCGGCTTAAGCAGACGAGAGACGATGGGCAGAGGGGGAGCAGTGATCTCGGTCGACATGGCGATTCCCGCTTAGGTCATATAAAAAACCGGGCGCTGTACAAGGACAGTCGCCCGGAGTCGTGACAAACGGAATAGCAGAGCTAGTCCGTTTAACGGCTGTGATTTAAGACAGTTTGCCGCTCGATTTTTCGAGCAACTCCCATGCCTCATTTCCAAGTTTGCCTTTCCATTCTGAGTAGAAACCACCTGCACGCAGACGATCGCGGAAGGAATCGGCCTTTGTCTGATTAAAGACCATACCCTTTTCGGTCAGGCCTTTCTGTAGGCCTGCGTTCATTGCAGCAACGTCAGTGCGCTCTTTCATACCTGCGGCATTAATATGACCGGCAACGACTGTACGCAGTTTCTCTGGCAGACGCTCCCAGGCACGACGGTTCGCGAGGAACCAGAAGCCATCCCACATATGATTGGTGATCGAGCAGAATTTCTGCACTTCGTTGAGTTTTGCCGTGTCAATAATTGCGAGGGGGTTTTCCTGGCCGTCGACAATCTTTGTCTGAAGTGCGCTGTACACCTCGTTAAAGTTGATGGAGGCAGGTGCCGAGTCGAAAGCTTTGAACATGGAGGTCCAAAGTGGCGACACCGGAACGCGAATTTTGAAACCCTTCAAATCGTCTGCGGTTTGAATCGGCTTGGTCGAGGATGTAATTTGACGGAAACCGTTATCCCAGATTTTGTCCATCGCAACAAGGTTCGCCTTTCCGATCTCTCTGCGTACGTGCGCGCCGAGGTCTCCGTCGAGCGCTTTCCATACGGCGTTGTAATCGCTAAAGGCAAAGCCAATGCCCGTAATGGACGCAGCAGGGACTAACGTTGCTAGGATCAGACCTGACAGCGTGAAGAACTCCACACCGCCGTTGCGTACCTGACTTAGCATGTCGGTGTCCGAACCAAGCTGGCTGCTTGGGAAGATTCGTATCTCAACGCGTCCTTGGGTGTCTTTTTGAACGGCGTCAGCCATTTCTTTGGCACGAATGTTCATGGGGTGCGTTAGGGGCAGGTTGTTCGCGTATTTATACGAAAACTCTGCTTTGGATTGCGCCCAGACGCTATTTAGCGGGGCGGCAAGGGTGATGACACCGGCACCAGCGCCAGTCAACAGGGTGCGTCTCGAAATGGACATTTTTTGTCTCCAAGGTAAAAAAGAATGCGAAGGCCATCATAGCAAGGATGGTCTTAGTCTCAGCCCTAAAATTTCAGTTAGAGCGCTAAAATGCGTGTTTTCCCCTACCTAAATCACCGGCTTTCACTGTGTCTGACATCCTGCAAATCCCTGGCTCGTCTGTTTTATCCCCTTTTAGGCATGAACGACTGCTGTCAAAGTTGAAAGAACTAGGCTTGCCGATTGCAGAGATTACTGCCCGGTTTGAGCATTACGTCTGGTGTGACCGTGCACTGCCCAAAGACGAGCACGCAAAAATTGTCCAATTGTTGGACTACGGACAGGCTGCGGTCACGAACGGCTCCGCAGAGGCACTTGCGTTAACCGTGATCCCGCGCTTGGGAACGGTTTCTTCGTGGGCCAGTAAAGCCACCGATATCGCGCACAACTGCGGGCTCAACAATGTTCGTCGTATCGAACGTGGCGTTCGATACGCGTTGATCCCCGAGCGAGGTTGGCTCAAGACTAAAAGCTTTGACGCTGAAATGCTCGCCCGTGCCGCCGACTGTTTGCATGACCGGATGACCGAGACCGTGGTCGATCAGCGCTTTGATCCAACGGCGTTGTTTGAGTCCTTGCCCGGCAAGGAAATACGTACTGTCCCCGTGACTGCTACGGGTCGAGAAGCACTTGCCCAAGCGAATAGCGCCCTCGGCCTTGCTCTATCCGACGATGAAATTGATTATCTGACCCAATCATTCACTGAGTTAGGTCGCGATCCCACTGACGTCGAACTCATGATGTTTGCCCAGGCAAATAGTGAGCATTGCCGACACAAAATATTCAACGCGCAATGGGTGATTGACGGCAAGCCAACCGACAAAACCTTATTCGGGATGATTCGAGAGACCCATGCGGCGCAGCCGCTGGGTACGGTCGTAGCCTACTCCGATAACGCAGCGATCATGGCGGGCGGGCTCGCTCAGCGCTTTGAGGCACGTCTTCCCGCAGCGGGCATTGCGCCCACGTATGCAAGTCGTGCGCATCTCGTGCACACGGTGATGAAGGTAGAGACGCACAACCATCCGACCGCCATCGCGCCATTCGAAGGGGCTTCGACGGGTTCGGGCGGTGAAATTCGCGATGAAGGGGCGACGGGTCGAGGCTCAAAACCCAAGGCGGGCTTGGCCGGCTTTACTGTTTCGCATTTGCGATTGGATGACGCGCCCCGTGTGTGGGAATCAGATCATCACGGTGCACCCGATCGCATTGCTAGCCCGCTTTCGATCATGATCGATGCCCCCTTAGGGGCTGCTGCGTTCAATAATGAGTTTGGTCGCCCGAACCTGCTCGGTTATTTCCGTTCCTTTGAGCAAACCGCTGGGCTGACAAGGTGGGGTTATCACAAACCCATCATGATTGCGGGTGGACTGGGAAGCATCGATGAGGGATGTACCAAGAAGAATGTGATTCAACCTGGTTCTTTGTTGATACAGCTTGGTGGCCCGGGTCTGCGTATTGGGATGGGCGGAAGTGCGGCCTCAAGTATGGCTGTGGGCACGAATACGGCAGCGTTGGATTTTGATTCAGTCCAACGTGGCAATCCCGAGATTGAACGCCGCTGCCAAGAGGTGATTGATCGCTGTTGGCAGCAGGGTGCCAATAATCCAATTGTTGCCATTCATGATGTCGGAGCGGGTGGACTGTCTAACGCCTTTCCTGAGTTGGTCAATGACGCGGGGCGTGGGGCAACCTTTGATCTAAAGCGCGTACCACTCGAAGAATCCGGCATGTCTGCCGCAGAAATATGGAGCAATGAATCACAAGAGCGCTACGTACTATCGGTACTTCCAGAAGACTTAGCGCGTTTTGAGCAGATTGCGCAACGAGAACGTTGCCCCTTTGCAATTGTTGGCATGGCGACGAAAGAGCGGCAATTAAAAGTGGTGATCGGTGAAGGGTTACCTGGACTCGACCCGATTCAACCTCAAGTCGGGACGAGGCCCGTGGATGTGCCGATTGACGTGATTCTCGGTAAGCCACCGCGCATGACGCGGGACGTGAAGCGGCTAACGCCCGAGACCTCGGCACTTGATTTGACAGTGATATCGCTAGACGATGCAGTCACGCGTGTGCTGCAACACCCGACCGTTGCAGACAAGTCTTTCCTGATTACGATCGGTGACCGTACGGTTGGCGGTTTATCTAGCCGCGATCAAATGGTGGGGCCATGGCAGATTCCTGTGGCAGACTGTGCCGTCACACTGTCCGACCATGACGATACGCGCGGCGAAGCAATGGCGATGGGTGAGCGCACACCGCTTGCGATGATTAATGCGCCCGCGTCCGGAAGGATGGCCGTTGCAGAAGCCCTGACGAATCTAGCGGCAGCCGATGTGGCGCAGATGGAGGACATCAAACTGTCGGCAAACTGGATGGCTGCTTGCGGCGCGCCCGGACAAGATGCTGCGCTCTACGATACGGTTTCGGCGGTCAGTTTGCTGTGTCAAGAGGTAGGTCTTTCAATCCCTGTGGGTAAAGATTCGCTGTCTATGCAAACGGCTTGGACAGAAGGCACAGACGCGCGCAAGGTCATTTCGCCAGTCTCTTTAATCGTCACGGCTTTTGCACCTATTGCAGATGTTCGTCAATCTTTGACCCCAGCATTGCGTACCGATGTCGGGCCCACCAGCTTGATTTTGATCGACTTAGGGCGTGGCCAGCACCGAATGGGCGCCTCTATTTTGGCGCAAGTGTGTAATCAAGTTGGCGAGACGGTGCCCGATGTCGATGACGCCCAATCCTTGCGCACGATGTTTGTCACCATTCGTGCTCTTGCGCAAAGCGGTGTGCTGTTGGCGTATCACGATCGCTCCGATGGCGGCTTGTTTGCGACAATGTGTGAAATGGCGTTTGCAGGGCATACTGGGGTGTCCCTAAACCTCGACATGCTCACGATTGACGCCAATGCTGCAGATTGGGGAGATTACAAAATTCGCCCGGAACAGGTGGCTGTGCAGCGTAATGAACTGACATTAAAAGCGCTCTTTAGCGAAGAGATTGGCGCGGTGATTCAAGTGTCCGCTGCCGAGCGCGATGCGGTGATGCAGGTATTGCGTGGTGCTGGACTATCCGCACACTCACATGTTGTGGGATCGCTC
>CANFEI010000059.1 GCA_947445495.1 Alcaligenaceae bacterium | reverse complement strand
TCTTAAAAAAGTCGGTGGCACTGGTTGCGTTCCTAGACATCAGGCGAAAGAGCTGTGCGCGCAAGGCCCAGACACTTCGTTTGCCAGAGGGAACCACAGTCTCTCGAGACAAATAAAACGTGGTGGACATCATGTTGAAGGTTTGACTGAATTGTTTCTCACACAACGTCAATGCACGTGGGACATCTGGATTCTCCATAAACCCATAACGAACCACAATTCGGCTAAATCCTTTGCCAAGATCTTCGAACGTTACACGCTGATCAGCTTTAACGAAGGGTGTGTCTGCAGTGTTCACGGTCATCAACACGACGCGCTCATGCAATATCTGATTATGTTTCAGGTTATGGAGTAGGGCGGTGGGTACGCCGCTAGATGAGCTCGTCATAAAAATAGCGGTACCGCGCACACGGTGTACATCATCGATCGCTTGTATAAATAGATCCATCGGCATGCTTTGCTTCGCCATTTCAGCGCCAAGCACTTTGCGCCCTCTCAGCCAGGTCGTCAGAACGACAAAAGTAATCAGGCCAATACCGATGGGGAACCATCCACCCTCTGGAATTTTGATTGCATTGGCGAAAAAAAATGCAGAACCGACAATAAGCAGAAAGCCGCCAATTATTGATGTCTTTAACCACGACCAGTCCCAAATAAGTCGCATCACAAATACGATCAAAATAGTGTCGATTAGCATAGTTCCCGTCACTGCAATGCCGTATACGGCTGCTAGGTTTGACGAAGTCTTAAAGCCAAGGACGAGTGCAATCACACAGAAAAACAGCATCCAGTTAGTGAAAGGCACATAGATTTGTCCTTTTTCCTCGCCCGAGGTATGCACAATTAACATTCGGGGTAACAGGCCCATCTGTATCGCTTGGCGTGAAATTGAAAATGCGCCCGAGATCACAGCCTGTGAGGCAATCACTGCTGCCAATGTTGACAGGATCACCATGGGTATCAACGCCCAGTCAGGCGACATTTTATAGAATGGATTATCGATGGCGCTTTGATCTGCCAACAATAAAGCTCCTTGCCCAAAGTAGTTCAACACCAGCGCAGGGAGTACGAACCCAAACCAAGCCCAACGAATGGGGCGGCGACCAAAGTGCCCCATGTCTGTATAGAGCGCCTCTCCACCCGTAACAGTTAGCACAACTGCGGATAACGAAAAAAAGGTTAATACAGGGTAGGCGATCGCAAACTTAAAGGCGTAATAAGGATTTAACGCGAACAAAATTTGTGGGTCATGGGCAATATGCATGATCCCTAGCAGACCGAGCACCGAAAACCACAGCACCATAATCGGCCCGAAAAACATTCCGATAAAGGACGTTCCGTGTTTTTGAATCAGAAACAATGCAGTCAAAATGATGACGGCGATTGGCATGACGAAAGGGGTGAGCCTCGGCGTGACGATTTCGAGGCCTTCAACTGCAGAGAGAACTGAGATCGCAGGCGTGATCATGCTATCGCCAAAAAACAGACCAGCAGCAAATACACCGAGCATCGTCACAATACCAGTCAAGCCTAAGGCCTTCGTGCGCTCCGTCATCATCGCAAGCAGCGAAAGAGACCCGCCTTCACCTTTGTTGTCAGCGCGCATGATGACCGTTACATATTGAACGGACACAACCAACATAATGGACCAAAACACAATGGACAGCATACCCATCACGTTGTCTGGCGTGACCGGCACGGGGTGTCGACCATTAAAAATTTCTTTGAGTGCGTAAAGGGGACTGGTTCCGATGTCGCCAAATACGACACCCAGCGCTCCAAGCGTTAGGGCAGGTAGGGCTTGACGATTATTCATGCGTGCCGCGATTCTTCATGTAATCCGTCATTGTAGAGCACGAACATCACTTCCCTTGGTACGGATGCGCCGCTTTCCAGTGCCGTGCGATGTCAATTCGCCGACAAATCCATACTCTGTCATGCTTCTCGAGATAATCCAGAAATCTAATAAGACCCGCCAACCGGCCAGGACGACCTAACAGCCGGCAGTGCATGCCGATAGAAAGCATTTTTGGGTGGTCTTCGCCCTCGGCATAGAGGACATCAAAGCTATCGCGCAAGTACTCAAAGAAGTGCTGACCAGTGTTGAATCCCTGAGGTGTCGCAAAACGCATATCGTTGGCGTCTAGGGTGTAGGGCACGATTAACTGCGGCACCTGACTGCCGTCTGTTTTGGTGACATCGGTCCAGAAGGGTAAGTCATCGCCGTAGTTGTCACTATCGTATTCAAATCCACCATGGTCCGCGACGAGTCTGCGTGTATTAGGGCTGTCTCGCCCGGTATACCAGCCCAACGGCCATTTGCCCTGCGTCAACTCTTTGAGCATGGTGGTCGCCGCAGCCATGTGTGCCCGCTCCGTTTCCTCGTCTATTCCTTGATAGTGCAACCAGCGTAGACCATGCGAGGCAATTTCGTGATCTTGTTGTAGCAGGGCGGCAGTGAGCTCGGGATGGCGCTTTAATGCAAGCGCCACACCAAAGATGGTTAACGGCAGCTTACGTCGCTCGAATTCGCGCAGTATCCGCCAGACCCCAGCGCGAGAGCCATATTCGTAGATAGACTCCATGCTCATGTGTCTTGCCGGGTAGCTTTCGGCACCCACGAGTTCTGACAAAAACCGCTCCGAACCGGGATCCCCATCGAGAACCGTGTTCTCTGCGCCTTCCTCGTAATTCAGCACAAACTGAACCGCGATCTTTGCGCGGCCTGGCCAGTTTGCCTGAGGGGGCTGGGCACCATACCCAATGAGGTCACGGGGGTACTGCGCTGAGTACGCTTTCATGGGAAGATCTTTTCGATCAGTGAGTGGGCGAAGTGCTAACGGTAAAGCCCAATGGTTGTGCAACGCAAGATAAAAGTTAAGTTTAGTTTTTCGTTAGGACTCGGGTTGAGAAATCCTCCGATTTATGTCATTTAAATACGCCTGCGCCTGTAGAGTAAAGGCACCTGTCCGTGTAAAATCATTTTCGATTCTAAAACAATCAGTTAGCACTGAATTCTCAGAAATCCTGCATCATTATTGGCGCAGTTTGTATTGATCTCAGTGTGCAACAAATTAAGGATTAGATTGGATGGCTGGTAGTTTGCTCGTGAGTGGCAATCCACAACACTACAAAGCAATCGGTGAGGGCGGTCAGCCTGTGTACTCGGTTGCGTTTCAGCTACGCGAGGCGATACGCCTGAAGGCTGGCGCCGAGGTGGCTGACTGTTTAGCGATCCCTCAGCCGAATCAACACGGCAGCGTCATTGATTGGTACGCACCACATGCAGGTGATGTGGTGCCTTGGTCTGCTGCAAGTGTGCAAGAGCGCGAACATGCGCTGGCTGTGCTTGACGCCGCGCAGGGCAAACTAGAGGCCGCAGCACAAGCGATGCGCGACACAACAGGGCGCGATACACAAACCGAGCGCGAGAAAAATACTGCGCTGCGGCTCATTACCAAGGCGTTTTATTTTCCGGATCCCAGCTTTATTTTTCTGGTTAACGGTAAGCCCGTTATTACGTTCTGGGGTTTCAACACGCAAGGTGCCTTACTGCCCTCTGATCCTTTTGGTGGGTTGCGCAACAGCGCGAGTGTGACAGCGGCAGCGGCTACGCCAACAGGCAAGCGTTCGTGGTGGTGGCTGTTATTGCTACTACTTCTTTTGCTGCTGTTATTTGTTTTGTTGCGGAGCTGTGCCCCACAATCTTGGTTAACTGGATTACCCCTTAGCAGTCAAACAGTCACAGAACCGAATACGGTACGTCCTACCCCAGGCGACGCTGCACCGAAACCTCCAGATACTGTGATCGATCGGGGTGTCTCGGGGTTGCGCCGTTGGTGGTCTGGGCAGACGGGTCAGAGCACTACGGATATCACTGGCACACCTGTCACGACTGGCACCACCGGCACGACAACGGACACGAGTGGACGCGCAGAGGGCTCGGCGACAAATACGGACACCCCCGTCAATAATGCGCCCGAGACTGCCGGCGTGCCAGGCGAGCCTGCTGCGTTGAATAGCGAAGCACCGAGCAATGTACCGCTGGATCAAGCACAGACACCGACTGTGGGGCAATCACCGAATAATGCTGCGCCGCCCACCACACCGCAGACGCCTCCTGCGCCCGATGCATCGCAACCAGGTTCTGTGCCAGGAGGGGGTAATCCGCTGCAGATTCCAAACTCGGCGGCGAATACTGGCTCGACGAATTTTCTCGATGGACGCTGGAATGCCGGTGCTGGCATTCAAGACGCCAAGACAGGCAAGCCTTTACGTATGGAATACGATTTCAGCCAAGGAAACGGCCAAGGTAAAGTCAACATACAGCGCGGAGATGGCACGCGTTGCGTTGGGGATGTCGCCGCTCAAATGCAAGGGCGCTCTTTAAATATTAATGACCGTGGTGTGGCTAAATGCTCGGACGGCAGCACGATGGCCTTGCCAAAGGTAACCTGTGTCCCCACGGCGGATGGCCGCGCTGACTGTCAAGGTCGGTATGAAAATGGTACTTCTTTCCCTGTGTCGATGCGGCACGCCCCAAAATAGTAGGACGACTTTATATGCTGTCAGCCATTCATTCCTACGAAGATCAAACCACCTTGATCATGGGCAGCGGCGTTCAGTTTCTGGACTTTGCTGCGACATTCGTTGTGAAAGGAAAGTCAGGTGAGTTTGCCAAGATTGGGGATGCCGGGCCCATTGCGAGACTAGAAGAAGACGAGCGTACAGGCAAGTTTCATTTTTCGTTTGATGAGCGCAAGCACCCCGCACAGGCGACATTAGACTTAGGCGTTGATCAGTCGCTAAAGCTGCTGTTAGACACCTGGATACCGATCCCTTATTTTCGGTATAGTCCTCCCTCGCGCTTCGAGGAAGGGCCATCGAACTGGGCGCGGGCGCGCATTACCGAAGTCGCAGCTGGGGCGGATCCAGAGGGCCACACGCACCGCATCACTTTTGCTTTTGATACGAAAGTAATGCCCACACGCAGTGACACCGCGTACATGGGCCCTTCCGAGGACGACGTTAAAGCGGGCACCAGTTTTGCGTTTGCCCACCGCGCTCACGAGATGGGTTGGTTCTTAGATCAGAAATGGATTGACGAATGGCTTCGCGAAATTTTCACGGAGCTTGGTAAGCCACGTTTGAAAAAAGATAGTGAAGACATACGCGACGAGATCGCTGAGCGCCATCATCAGGCGCACTATCTGAATGTATTGCATTTGCTTGGTACACAACTCAGCTTGCCCGAGATCAAGATTATCTCGAATGCACCAAACGACTTGTATAAACCGATTCCTGTCGACTTAGTGCTCGATATTGGTAACTCGAGAAGTTGCGGTATTTTGATTGAAGATCATCCACAAGAGAGTGACGGTTTACGGCGTCGCTATGAACTAGCACTGCGTGACTTATCGCGGCCTGAGCATGTATACAGCGAAGCCTTTGAGAGCCGTGTAGAGTTTTCACAAGCCAACTTTGGCAAGGATCACTTCTCGGTGCAAAGTGGGCGCAGCGATGCGTTTTTATGGCCCACCATTGCCCGCGTCGGTCATGAAGCAGGGCGCTTAGCCAGTCTGCGTCGCGGCATCGAGGGTGCCACCGGGCTGTCTAGCCCCAAGCGCTATCTTTGGGATCAAGAAAGTTTTGAGCCAGGTTGGCGTTTCAATACCTCCTACATCAAGCTCGACGCGGAGCCGCATGCAACGGCAGCACCGGTCTCGCGCTTGATTAACGAGCTTGGTGAAGCGCTCTACACGCTAGAGCCCAACGATCGCATGCCGGTTTTTCACCCGCACTATTCGCGCAGCTCACTCATGACCTTTATGTTGAGTGAAGTCCTCGCACAAGCGCTTGCGCAAATCAATAGTCCAGCCCAACGCCTGCGGCAAAGCCATGCGCGCGTTCCGCGACATCTGCGTTCAGTCATCCTGACCGTTCCGCCGGCAATGCCGCAGCCCGAACGCAAGATTTTTGAAGAACGTATGAACCAGGCGATCGGACTTATTTGGAAGAGCCTGAGCTGGCACCCTGAGGACGCAGG
Source organism: Alcaligenaceae bacterium (assembly GCA_947445495.1). Next base: position 867 of record CANFEI010000059.1, on the reverse strand, counting down.
GGTAGATTCCGACGAAGATCGTGATCTTGCATTCCCACGCTTCCCGGAGGTGCATATTCAGTGGGATGAAGCGACCTGCGGACAGGTTGTTTATCTCTTTAGCGAGACACAGAATAGTTTTGGCGGACGTCCCGAAGAGTTTTTTTCTGCGCTCGCGCGGCCTGACCAGGCTCCTCGCGCCGGCAGCTCGTCTCCCTATGTATCGATTGCCACGATTGATATTGGTGGCGGAACAACAGACCTCGTGATCAACGAGTACTCACTGGACAAAGGTGAAGACAGCGCTGGCCGAGTGAGTGGCGGTGGGTCGTATATCGTCCCAGAGCAGCGCTTCCGAGATGGTTTCAAAATCGCAGGTGATGACATCGTGCTCGATGTCATTCGCCTGGTGGTTCTTCCTTCTATTATCGAGGCGTTTAAATCCGCAGGTGTATCCGAGCCTGATGCCTTAGTATCCCGACTCATGGGTAGCGAGTCACTCGATGCACAGGTTTCGGTGCTGCGCCAACAGTTAACCTTGCAAGTGTTGTATCCAGTGGCGCTGCGCATCATTAAAGAATATGAAAAATATGACCCGCTTGAGCCTGGCAACCTCGGCGTGCTAATGATCAACGACCTGTTATCCGACTATGCTCACCCAACCTCGGATGTGCTGGACTACGTCAATGCCGCGGTCCGCCGCGCAGCTGGGGCTCAGGCATCGGCATTCGATCTGCTGAATATTGGTATTAACATCAACCTCAGGCGCTTACACGAACAGTTTGTTCGTGGTGAGATCAGCATTTGCAAATCACTTAAAGCCTTGTCTGAGGTGATCTTCGCGTACCAGCCAGACGTGCTGTTGTTAACGGGCCGGCCCTCTCGTAT
>CANFEI010000058.1 GCA_947445495.1 Alcaligenaceae bacterium | reverse complement strand
TGGGTGTTTTGAACTGCTAGGCCCTATCTTTGGTGCGCGTTACCCCGCAACCGTCCTGTTTCGGCCACCGCGCATGGTTTGGCTCTCGGACTGGATCATCAAGATGCGCTCGCGCCGGCAACTTTCGATGGCGCCCGCAAATCAAAGCGGGGTACGCACGCTCGTGAAGACTCTTCTGCGTGGACGAATCATCGGTATCTTGCCCGACCAAGTCCCCCCAGATGGCGAGGGCGTTTGGGCTCCTTTTTTTGGCAAGCCTGCGTACACGATGACTTTAGTGCAACGCTTGCAATACCTCTCCGGTGCAACGATATTTGTCTTAGCGGCTGAAAGAAAAGCGGTTGGGAAAGGCTATACCTTGCATTACAAGCGTCTTGATGCACCGCTACCCAATGAGCCCGAAGCCGCTGCCACCATCATCAACCAAGAGATGGAGGCGATGATTCGCAAAATGCCAGAGCAATATCTCTGGGGATATAACCGTTACCGTCAGCCTAAAGTCAAAGCAGTAAAGGCTAACGGTAACAACTAAGCGCGTCGTGCATGTGTCGACAGCACTTCAAGTGCTGTTTTGCCAGAACCCGACTTGACAGAGGTTTTTACGACAGCCGTCATGCGCCCTTGGTGAACGATCACAGACTGCGCCCGGACCGTCTCACCTTCACCGGGACTGATGTAGGTCGCGGTAACACCCGACAGCAACCATTCACGCCCTAGTGCAGCGGTTGCACATACCATTCCAATCGCTAAGATAATTCCACCTTGTACATGTCCCACGCGATTCCCAATGTGCGGACCGTTCTCAACGTTACACATCGCGCCATCAGTCGTAGGCTGCGTATCAAGCGTCAAAAAGTGCGCGAGAAAATTTCGTCCCGCTTGTTCAGAATCTATTACCGACTGTCGAACGCGTTCAAGTATCCAGCTTTCTGTTTCGTTCAGGCTTTGCAAGTCCAAGGGAGGATTGTCCGGAGGCTTCTGAGATACCCATGGCACGGGAGGCAAGATCGTCCCTTGAGGCATCGGCATAATCATGAAGGCTGCACTGCCGATCGCAACGAGCGCATCGCCACTCGTCAAGCGCGTCTGGCTGATACCTTGGCGACCTTGCACGCCTTGGAGGTGTGCTTGTGAGTGGCTTGTCGCGACTAGGTCTCCACAAGGTTCTACCCCCGTGAATTGGAGCGACAACGATACGGTCGCAGTTCGATGACGATCGCCGATGTTATAGCGCAGACAGGTTGCCAGGCCCATATCGGCAAGAATCGCCTGTACGACTGTGTGAATCTGTCCGTTGCTACCAATGCTTTGCGCTTCAGGCTTCACGTGAACGATCGAGTGATCCTGATCCGCCGAATCGTATGAAAAGTCAAAAAAGTTACCGCAAAAGCTGTAGCCAGGAGTCCGGTTTAACGCAATGGCCCGCATCGCTTTCTTTACGATGACATGGCCGTCAATAGAAGGGGGATACATTTTTCGATACCTAAAAAAAACGGAATATGGCTAGACCTAGCTCTCAATAAGACGAGCTAAACGCTGCGCAATGATAGCTTCTGCTTCATCCACAATACGCTGTACTAACTGCGCGCAAGTCGGAATATCATGGATCAAGCCTTGCACCATGCCAACCGTCCAGATGCCGCCTTCTGTGTCGCCTTCTTCGTAAACGGCACGACCTTTCGCACCAGCCACTTTAGGACCGATCTCATCGATCGTTGCCCCGCGCTTTTCCATATCTAAGATACTTTGGGCCAGATTCGTGCGCGCCACACGGCTGCTATTGCGTAAACTGCGCAGTATCAACGCAGTGTCGGTCTCAGCATTTTTGACGATTGCCTCTTTAATATTTTGATGTGCAGGGGACTCCTGCGTGCACATAAAACGGGTGCCCATGTTGATGCCCTCGGCGCCAAGCGCAAGCGCGGCCACGAGACCTTTTCCATCTCCAAACCCACCAGATGCAATAACGGGAATCGAGAGCTTCGCCACCGCAGAGGGAATCAAGATTAAGCCTGGGATGTCTTCTTCGCCGGTGTGACCCGCACACTCAAAGCCATCGATACTCACCATATCAACACCGATTTGCTGCGCCTTGAGCGCGTGCCTGGCGGTCGTGCATTTATGGATAACTGTGATGCCGGCCGCTTTCAGTGCGGGCATGTGCGCGGACGGATTATTGCCTGCTGTTTCAACAATGCGCACACCTGTAGAAATAATTGCGTCTCGGTAGGCTTCGTACGGCACGGGCTTGAGCGTGGGTAAGAATGTGAGGTTGACCGCGAACGGTTTGTCCGTCAGAGTGCGTACACGCGCAATCTCATCAATCAGTGCTTCGGGCGTGGGTTGCGTAAGCGCTGTCAAGGTACCAAGTGCGCCCGCGTTTGATACGGCAGCCACGAGCTCGGCGCGTCCAATCCACTGCATTCCGCCCTGGATGATTGGGTGACGAATGCCAAGCGCTCTGGTCAATGCTGTATGCATGTATGTTCCTTCCTATTTCAGACTGCTTTTGACGCGATCTCCTATCGGTCTACAATGCGATGCTGCGATGCACAAGACCTGAGGAGTAAAGTTTCCTATCCTAGCCGACATAGCTTCCACAGACAATAGCGGAGTCGTTGCGTCCGGGTTACGGCGCGCATTTTCTTGGGGTGACACGACCTTAGGCGTGAAAAATCTTTACTACAAACAAAAAATAAACAGGGTCACGACGGATCAGAGTCTGTACGGTGTGACGCTAGTTGTGACATTTAAGTTTTAAGGAGGGGTAGTGGCGCGCTCGCTGCGCACTTAAGCATTGAGCGGCTGCACGACGAGTTCGAAAGTGACCAGCACAGGATTATGGCCGCGCGCTAATACGCCGTCCGAAACCTCGCCCAAGTAGTCAACCATCGTGATCTCGATACGTGCGATAGGTTCACCATTGTCACCTAGGCGAATCTCGCCTTGACGGATCAGCAGCTCGGTCACAAAAGGCTCGACTATTCGCCCATCGTCGAACACCGCACCGACCGTACTCCCTACTCCACCTTCTATGGTTGCTGCGGTAATGCCGTGCTCCTGACAAAAGCGCTCTAACGCCAAGCAGACGTCTACGTTCGGAGCGAGCCGAACCACATGCGCAGTACCGAACGCCGTCGGTACATTACCCTGCGCCGAGACAGAGGCGCTAGAGCCCCTCTGAGGCATAAACAAAGAAAAATTTGTCTCCGCATCCGGGGTCACAACAAACTCAGCGTCTTGTATTGCCCTACCTGTCGCTAAAATTTCGCTGGCGACCTGGACTTGATCAGGCAACAGATGGCCGCTGTGACGCCTTCCGCCGGGCTCTGTCCACACGGCATGGCAATGCAGCCACGGTTGCCCTGCGCGCACGCCATAAGTCACCGTCGCAGCCTCAAGTAAAACAACGCCCTCCACGCGATAGGTCTCACTGAAATAGACCGCATGCTCACTTGTCTTAGAAAGTGCTGGCATGCAGTAGGCAAAGCAATCCAATGCACCGCCACTCAGACGCATCACGGCACTGGAGCCGCCGATATCGCGCATCGCCGTCGCTACTGCGTTGAGCAGGGTCTGTCCGGGCGCGAGACGCGTTACGAACTCCTCTACCCGACAGGGCACGCTATGAAGGCGATCGGGGGCTACGTTGCCTGGGTGCTGGATATGGCGCATGGTGGAAGGTATGTGCGGAAATCTGTGGAATTGCGATAATAGAGAATAATCACCTAAATCGCTTGGCTAATGATACTTAGAAAAGTCTTCTCATGCGAAGCGGTTTAGGTACGAGGCCTTAACAAGGATCCAAAGATGGAATTTACACTATCCCCTAGGCAGCTTGAACTGCAAGCACGCACCCGCTCGTTTATCGCCGACGTCATCATCCCCTTAGAGCGTGATCCGAGAGCCACCGCGCATGGCCCGACCGAAGAGCTGCGCAATGAGCTCGTTACGCACGCGCGCGCCGCTGGTTTACTGACTCCCCATGCCTCGGTTGAACTAGGCGGATTAGGACTCACACATGCTGAAAAGGCCGTTGTATTCGAAGAGGCGGGCTATTCGACCTTAGGGCCAACTGCTATGAATATCCATGCCCCTGATGAGGGCAATATCCATCTCCTGGAAGTCGTTGCCACACCGGAACAAAAAGAGCGCTGGTTACGCCCTCAGGTGCAAGGTCATATACGCTCGTGCTTCGCAATGACAGAGCCAAGTCCTGGGGCCGGCGCAGATCCATCCATGATGCAGACCACTGCAGTCAAGGACGGCGACCACTATGTCATTAATGGCACCAAGTGGTTTATTACGGGTGCACAAGGTGCCACGTACGTCATCATCATGGCAAAAATGGAAGACGGCTCTGCAACGATGTTCTTAAGCGACATGAACCGCAAGGGAATCAGCGTCACACGTCAAATGGACGCCATGGATAGTTGCTTTACCGGAGGGCACTGTGTCATGAGCTTCGAAAACGTTCGTATCCCCGCGGCTGATGTCCTAGGAGAAATCGGACGCGGATTCAAATACGCACAAGTTCGTCTTGCTCCGGCTCGCCTGACACACTGTATGCGCTGGCTCGGACAGGCCCGTCGCGCCCACGATATCGCGACAGATTACGCACGCAAGAGAGAAGCTTTCGGCAGAATATTAGGTAAACACGAAGGTGTCGGATTTATGTTGGCTGATAACGATATGGACTTACAAACGAGCCGCTTGCATATTGCGCACACTGCATGGATCTTAGATCAGTGGCATGGTGCTAACTTCGAATCGAGTCGAGCCAAGGTTGTGTGTTCCGAGGCGGAATGGCGCGTCGTAGATAGATGCGTACAAATCATGGGCGGACAAGGCGTCACCGGCGAAACCATGGTGATGCGTATCTTCACGGACATGCGGGCGTTTCGCATATACGATGGTCCAAGCGAAGTGCACCGCTGGAGCATGGCACGCAAGATTATCGAGGCTGGAGAGAAACGCGTATGAGCGTAACAAACACTACAGGTGCACTATTCAACCTCCAAGGCCACACCGCATTGGTAACAGGTGCATCGAGCGGCATCGGGCATCATCTCGCGCTCACGCTCGCGCAGGCGGGTGCGAGCGTCGTCGTCGCCGCACGCAGAGTGGATAAGCTCGAGGACCTCGTTAGTGAAATAAAGCAACGTGGCGGTCATGCGTATGCCGTCGCGCTGGACGTTACAAGCGCAGTCAGTGTCTCAGCATGTTTTGACGCGATCGAAGCGCTCGGGTTGCTTGCGGACGTCGTGGTCAGCAATGCTGGAGTGACGGTGGCCAAGCCTGCACTCCAGCAGACCGAGCAAGACTGGGATCAAGTTCTGGATACCAATCTTAAAGGGTGTTGGCTTGTCAATACTGAGGCGGCACGAAGGCTTGTTCATCATAAGAAGCCGGGAAGCATCATCAATATTTCTTCCATTTTGGGTGAGCGGGTGGCGGGTGCTGTCGTGGGTTACAGCGCATCGAAAGCCGGCGTTATACAGTTCACGAAATCCTTGGCTCTTGAATTTGCTCGCTATGGGATTCGCGTGAATGCGGTGCTACCCGGCTACGTGGTAACTGATTTGAATAGCGAATTTTTGGCCAGCGATGCCGGAAAGAAATTAGAGTCTCGCATTCCCTTTAGACGGTTTTGCCAAATGTCGGATATGGATGGCCCAATCCTATTGCTGGCCTCAGACGCTGGTCGTGCCATGACGGGCACAAGCCTCGCTGTTGACTGGGGACATCTCGTGAGTTCCCTATGACACAGCCAGAAGCGACCTCGACACAACCCGCTGCGTTCGACCAGAGCACGCTCGCGGCTTGGTTAAAAGCTCAGGGCCTGCTTGACCAAGCCACGCTCACCGTCAAAGCGTTAACCGGCGGCCAGTCCAACCCTACCTATCTGCTCTCAAGTGGTGCGCAGCGTTACGTTTTAAGAAAAAAACCGCCTGGTCCGCTATTGCCTTCTGCACACGCCGTCGATCGTGAATTTCGCGTCATGCAAGCCTTACAACACAGCGATGTGCCGGTGCCTAAGTTGTTTGCGTATAGCGAAGAGCTCGATGTCGTCGGTACACCGTTCTACATCATGGAGTATTTAGATGGCCGAGTGATTGTCGATCAATCCCTGCCCGGTCTTTCAAAAAACGATCGAGCCAGCGTCTATCAAGACATGAATCGCATCATCGCTGCCTTACATCAGGTTGACTACGCTCGGGTCGGACTGGAAACCTTTGGCAAGCCCGGTAACTATTTTGGGCGACAAATTGCCCGCTGGAGCCGACAGTACAAAGAGGCCAACACAGAAGACATACCCGAACTTCACGCACTGATCGATTGGTTGCCCGCGAATATCCCCGCAGGCGAGCAGACGTCCATTGTTCACGGAGACTATCGTTTAGACAATCTGGTTTTGCATCCCACCGAGCCACGCGCCATCGGCCTACTAGACTGGGAATTAGCGACCTTGGGACATCCGCTTGCGGATTTTGCCTACCATTGTATGAGTTGGCATATACCCGCATCCTTATGGCGAGGCATCGGAGGGCTAGATCTCGCGGCGTTAGGCATACCTGACGAGGCACACTATTTAAGGCAATATTCCGAGACAACTGGACTAGACGGTGCAGAGCACTGGGACTTCTATCTCGCGTATAACTTGTTCAGAATGGCGGCGATTCTGCAGGGCATTGCGCGAAGGGCCGCCGATGGAACCGCCGCATCGAATGATGCGCTCCAGACTGGCAGCAAAGCAAGACCACTCGCTGAAATTGGTTGGAAATATGCCCAACGCTACGCAAGCAGCAGATAATCTGTGCACGCCGATGCGATCAGACTCCTCGCAAGAACTGGCAATTCAAAGATACTGAGCGGCTCGTCGCGCAAAGAACGCCTGAACAGCGCTAACATGGA
>CANFEI010000057.1 GCA_947445495.1 Alcaligenaceae bacterium | reverse complement strand
GTAATTGTTCGCGCGCCATCCCCCAAAGTCGTTGCTCGACAGCCCGAATGCTTGGGTCGCCTTCTATCCCTCCATGTCGTGCAAAGACGCGTTTTACATTACCGTCCAAGATCGCCGCACGCTCACCAAAGCAAAACGCGGCGATTGCAGCCGCGGTGGATGGACCGATACCTGGCAGCGTCACTAACTCTTGAGCGGTGGTCGGAAAGCTTCCACCCCATTCGCTGACCACGCGCTGTGCGCAGGCATGTAGATTGCGCGCGCGAGCGTAATAACCCAGCCCGGCCCATTGAGCCATCACCTCGGGCGTTTGAGCCTGGGCAAGTTTCTTCACATTGGGAAATGCTTTGAGGAAACGCGCGTAGTACTCAATCACGGCGGCCACTTGAGTTTGTTGCAGCATGATTTCCGATAGCCAGACTCGGTAGGGATCGCGTGTCTGTTGCCACGGCAAGCCATGTCGGCCGTGCACACGCTGCCATGCTATGAGTCGCGGGGCGATGCGCATGTTCGGCAGTGGCTATTAAAAGCGGGTGTTTCGTTCGACGGACCAGCGCGCCGATAGGGCGCCTAAGCAGGCGACGGATAGGACAGCAAGGCAAAGCACGGGGATGGAGGGCAATGCAAGCGCGAACTCAGCGTCGTAGCTGCGTGCCAAGGAGGCCAGCGCATCGTTGAGCGGCATGAGAGCGCCTCGTGCAACGCCGATACTAATCAGTGCAGCGAGTGTGCAAGTCAGGGCCCCTAGATATAAAAAAGGTCGGCGAACAAAGCCTTCAGTGGCGCCCACCAGTCGGGCAACACCAATTTCTTCGCGCTGTGAAAGTGCTTGCATACGTACGGTATTGAAGACTGTTGCGAGGACGACCAGCATGACACTGAGTGCCAGCAGCAGCAGACCAACTTTGCCAAAGCGCAGCAAGGCCTCTAGGCGTTGCACCCAAGCGCTGTCTAGCTGAACGAGATCGACATTGGGCCAAGACCGCCAAACGCGGGCCAATTCGTCGGCGCGCGCAGCAAGATCTTCGCCAGGGGTGAATGCGACGACGACGGCATCGGGAAGCGGGTTGTTGGGAAGAACCTTGAGTGCCTGCTCCCAGGCTGGGTTTTCACGCAGATCCTTCAGCGCACGGTCTTTAGGGATGATGCGCACGCCGGACACTTGGTGCGCGTGTTCAGAGCGAATGCGTTTCGCCAGTTGCTCTGCAGCGGTACTCGCCGCATCCGTTTTGAGAAAAATAGTCAGTTCGGGCGTGACCGATACCTTCTGTGCGACAGGCTCGATAGACACCAGCAGTGATGCGCCTAGCAAAGGCAGTGAGAGCGCGAGTGCGATGACAAGGAGGTTGGTGAGTGAGGAAATTGGCTGGGAGATCAATCGACGCAACGTGACTGCTAGAGCGTAGCGGTGCTGACGCAACAGGCTTTTCATGAACGGTCCCCCCCAAGTGAGGGCTCATTTCTTTCAGGCAATTGATTTAAAACAACATTTTTGTGTGTGGGCACTCGCTTCTGGGCTGAATCGGCGAAGCGACCCGGATCAATTTTGAACGCTCGCGTGGCATATTCGGCCATCAGTTCGTCGTCGTGAGACGCAATGAGCGTGGTGACCCCCACCCGGTTGAAGTCTTTAAAAACGGACATAATTCGACGGGCTGTTTCGCGGTCTAGGCTCGCGGTCGGTTCGTCTGCGATCAGAATCGCCGGGCGATTGACGATTGCGCGTGCAATGGCCAGTCTTTGCTGCTCCCCACCCGACAGTTCGATCGGCGATGCACTCTCTCTGACGGATAAGCCAACTTTTTCTAGCGCTGCACGGGCTCGGGCGCGCGAAACGTCAGCCGCCAAGCCGGTGACTGCCAGGGGCAGCAATACGTTGTCAATCACGCTGCGGTCATATAACAGACGCGTGTCTTGCAAAATGACCCCGACGGCGCGTCTCAAATAGGGTCTAGCCCGTGGGGATAAATTCTCCAAACGTTGGCCGTTAACCTGAATAGAGCCTCTGGAAGGGGGTTCCAGGCCACCAATTAATTTGAGAAGCGTAGATTTTCCTGCGCCAGACGGGCCTGCGACGTACACAAATTCGCCAGCTGACACCTTGAAGCTAATATCAGCCAGAATGCTGCGACCTTGGCCGTAGGATTTGAAAACGTGTTGAAATTCGATCATGGTTGAACCGAGTAGAAGCCGACATCATAACGCCCAGTCATGCACATATAAAGATTATGCGCAGTCGGCACCAAATTGGCTGTTTCTTGCACCATTCTGGGAGATTGACTGCAAGGGATTTCCCCCATACATTGAGTTCATGGGTAAGGCTACCATTGGTGCCTTGCACAAATTACTAACTCGACATTCCCTAGGATTGTCGTCCCCCGTCGTGATCTGGAGATCGACTTATGAAATTTTTAAAACTAGCACTCGTTGGCGCAGCACTTATTGCTGCCAACACAGCCGTTCAAGCGGGCCCAACTTTTGACGCCGTCAAGAAAAAAGGTTTTGTTCAGTGCGGTACGAACACCGGCTTGGCTGGTTTCTCGGCACCTGACAGCAAAGGCGTCTGGTCGGGCTTGGATATTGACTTGTGCCGTGCGTTCGCTGCCGCAATGTTTGGTGACTCGACAAAATTTAAGGTTACTCCACTGACCGCCCAGCAGCGCTTCACAGCACTGCAGTCCGGCGAGATCGACGTGCTGGTGCGTAACACCACCCAGACAATGACACGTGACACATCGCTAGGTCTGATCGGCGTCGCTGTTAACTTCTACGACAGCCAGGGCATCATGGTTCGCAAGGACAGCGGCATCAAGAGCGCCAAAGAACTCAATGGCGCCACGGTTTGCGTGCAGCCTGGTACTACAACTGAGCTGAATTTGGCTGACTGGTTCCGTGCCAACAAGCTGACGTTCAAACCAGTGGTGATTGAGAAGCTGGATGAAGTTGTTCGTGCCTTCGTGTCGGGTCGTTGCGATGCGTACACGACAGACAAGTCTGGCTTGGCTTCTTCGCGTTCGTCACTCGACAAACCTGAAAACTACGTTATCTTGCCTGAAGACTTCTCCAAAGAGCCGCTCGGCCCGTTGGTTCGTCAGGGCGACGAGCAGTGGCTAAACGTCGTGCGTTGGAGCTTTAACGCAATGGTCGAGGCCGAAGAGTACGGCGTCACTCAGAAAAACGTCGACGAAATGCTCAAGAGCACCAACCCGAACGTTCAGCGTATTCTTGGCGTTACACCAGGAATGGGTAAGAACTTGGGTGTAGACGAGAAGTGGGCCTACAACATCATCAAGGCCGTCGGTAACTACGGCGAAAGCTTTGAGCGCAACATCGGTGCGAAAACACCCTTGAAACTTGAGCGTGGCCTGAACCAGCAGTGGACGAAAGGTGGCATCCTGTACGCCTGGCCTATTCGTTAATTACTGTTGACTCCCAGGGGCGATCGCGCGGGCAACTGCTCGTGCATCGCCCTAACTCATCATGAATCATCAAGATACTCCTCCAGTGCAGCCGCCGCGTCGGCGCCTCTCCTGGAATGATCCGGGCGTACGCTCGGTCATCTATCAAATCCTTGCTGTCGCAATTGTCGGTGGCATTGGTTGGTACCTTGTGCACAATACGATGCACAATTTGTCGGTTCGAAATATCACGACTGGTTTTGGCTTCTTAAGTCGTGAGGCTGGGTTCGCAATAGGTGAAACACCCATCAGCTACACCCCAGCAGATACCTATGCGCGCGCGATAAGCGTGGGGCTACTTAACACGTTACGCGTTGCACTGATTGGTATCGTTCTTGCCACACTGCTCGGCACAATTATTGGTATTGCCCGACTGTCCAAAAACTGGTTGATTCGAAAAATCTCCAGCGTTTACGTTGAAGTCATGCGCAATATTCCTTTGTTGTTGCAGCTCTTCTTTTGGTACGCAATTATTTCTGAAACCATGCCTGGCCCCCGAAAAGCCTATCATCCGCTGCCAGGCGTCTTTGTGTCGAACCGTGGCATTCAAATGCCAACGCTTGAAGGCGATGGGTTGGCGTGGCTTTTGGCGGGTGTCCTCTTAGCCATTCTTGCGATTATTGGCCTGGGTCGCTGGGCGCGCCAGCGGCAAGCACGTTCGGGACAGATTTTCCCGATCATCCGCTGGGCGCTTGGTTTGCTCTTTCTCACTCCCGCTGTAGTGTGGTGGCTCAGCGGCACGAGCCTGTCGCTGGAGGTGCCAGAGCTCAAGGGCTTTAACTTTGTTGGTGGGATGGTGTTCACGCCTGAATTTGCCGCGTTGCTCTTTGGCCTTGTCATCTACACCTCTGGCTTTATCGCCGAGGTGGTGCGTTCTGGCATCCAGTCGGTCGGGCGCGGTCAATGGGAAGCGGCCGACGCGCTTGGTCTGAAGAACGCGTTGGTGTTGCGGCTGGTCGTTTTGCCCCAAGCCTTGCGTGTGATTATTCCTCCGATGACGAGCCAATACCTGAACATCACAAAGAATAGTTCGTTGGCAGTCGCGATCGGCTACCCCGATATTGTCTCGATTATTAACACCACCTTGAATCAGACCGGCCAGGCCATCGAAGGTATTTTGATGATCATGGCGGCGTACCTAACAGTGAGCTTGTCGATCTCGGTATTTATGAATTGGTACAACAAGCGCATAGCATTGGTGGAAAGATAAGATGACAAGCCAAGCTACTGTTTCAACGCCGAGTACCGAGTTAGCGCCTCCCGCTCGGGCGTCAGTATGGAACTGGTTGCGGTCGCAACTCTTTTCTTCGCCATTTAATACGCTGTTAACGATCTTGTCCGTCTGGCTACTGTTCGCAACGGTGCCAGCCATGGTGGACTGGTTTTTGATCAGCTCCACGGTCACTGCCAAAACTGCGCAAGAGTGTCGAGCGGTAACCGGTGCATGTTGGTCGATGATCGTTGAAAAGCATCGTCTGATTCTTTTTGGCGTCTACCCGTATGAAGAGCAGTGGCGCCCATTGTTGGCGACATTGATTCTCTTGAGCGTCATTATCCTTAGCGGTATGCGTCGCTTCTGGAATATTTCCTTGCCCATTCTTTGGATCGCCGCGCTATCGAGCGTCGCAGTCTTGATGTGGGGCGGAGTATTCGGTTTGACCCACGTCGAAAATAGCCGTTGGGGTGGTTTGCCGCTTACCTTGATTTTGTCGACCTTCGGCATCGCGTTGGCGTTCCCGCTTGGCGTGTTGCTCGCGCTAGGTCGTCGATCAAACATGCCGGCTATTAAGACGCTTTGTGTCGTCTATATCGAGTTGATTCGCGGTGTACCTCTGATCAGTTTGCTGTTTATGTCGGCAGTCATGCTTCCCTTGTTTCTGCCCGAAGGCATCACCATTGATAAGTTACTGCGCGCCCAAGTGGCCATCATCCTATTTGCAGCGGCCTATATGGCCGAAACAGTTCGCGGTGGTTTGCAGGCGATTCCAAACGGACAGTTCGAAGGCGCAGATTCGTTAGGCCTGACCTACTGGCAGCAAATGCGTTTAATCGTGTTGCCCCAGGCATTGAAGATCGTCATTCCTCCGCTCGTTGGACTTTTCATCGCGCTGTTTAAAGACACATCATTAGTTGTGATTATCGGCATTTTTGATCTGACACAGGCTGCCAAAGCCGCATTGGTGGATCGGGCCTGGAGCGGCTTTAGTGTTGAGGTCTACATCTTTATCTCGGCAATTTACTTTGTGTTTTGTTATTCGATGTCTAAGTACAGTCAGTCTCTAGAGAAAAGACTGGCGACGGAGCATCAACGTTAGCGATGTGTTGATAACCATCGAGCGCTAAATATTTCTGGAGATCTAGCATGGCTGACGCCATCATAAGCATGAAAGAAGTCAACAAGTGGTTCGGTAAATTCCACGTGTTGCGTGACATTAGTCTCGACGTCGGACGCGGTGAGCGAATCGTGATTTGTGGGCCTTCCGGTTCGGGCAAGTCAACGTTGATTCGTTGTATTAATCGTCTGGAAGAACACCAGACAGGGCAAATCATTGTTGAAGGTACTGAAATCACCAATGACATTCGTGATGTTGAAGCGATTCGTCGCGACGTCGGTATGGTGTTCCAACATTTCAATTTGTTTCCCCACCTCACGGTGCTCGACAACCTGACGCTCGGTCCGATCTGGGTGCTGAAGACGCCAAAAGCCGAGGCTGAGGCCAGAGCGATGGAGTATCTTGAGCGTGTCCGCATTGCAGAGCAGGCGAGCAAATTTCCAGGACAACTGTCCGGTGGGCAGCAACAACGTGTGGCGATTGCGCGTTCCTTGTGTATGGATCCTAAGGTCATGTTGTTTGACGAGCCAACCTCTGCGCTCGATCCCGAGATGGTTAAAGAAGTGCTCGATGTCATGGTCGGTTTGGCCGAAGATACCGGCATGACGATGCTTGTCGTGACCCATGAAATGGGTTTCGCCCGAAAAGTCGCAGATCGAGTGATCTTTATGGATCGTGGCGAGATCATCGAGCAGAACACGCCAGATGCTTTCTTCGACAATCCGCAGAACGAGCGGACTAAGCTGTTCCTGAGCCAAATTCTGCATTAATTTTTTTACAACCAGTCTTGCTCGGTGTTGCTTGGGCAGTAATGCTTGACGCGATCCGCCCTCGCGGGTGTACCTTTGGAGTGATAGATGAATCAATCTTTTCGTTTGATGCGTAGGCATCTCCTGTTGATGGGCTTGGCTTGCGCAGGCCTGGTTGGCATCAGTTCGGTTGCGACGGCACAGGCACAAGCGCAGTGGCCCAGCAAGCCCATCCGTTTTGTGGTGCCTTATCCTCCAGGCGGGCCGTTAGATACCGTCGCTCGCGTGTTAGCTGAAAAAGTCAAAGTCTCGTTGGGGCAGCCTGTTGTCGTAGAGAACAAACCTGGTGCGGGTGGCAATATTGGTGTGGATCTCATTGCGAAGGCCCAGCCTGATGGCTATTCGCTTGTGATGGGGGCCGTGGC
>CANFEI010000056.1 GCA_947445495.1 Alcaligenaceae bacterium | reverse complement strand
GGGTGAAAAAAGCCTAACTTAATGGAGAAAACATTGCACAAGCACCTCACCGTACTTGGGCTTTGTTTATTCACCGCTTCTTGCGAGGCGCTTGCGTTTTCCAACGACGGTGGACCCACCACCACTGCTCAGGGTGCCTAACAATCAATAACTCAAGCGCTTGGTTGTAGGCGCGGGTGTTGCGCTGAATCTCCGCGCCAACATCCTCGTCGATGATTGGCGTCAGTGCCGGCAAGAACTCCAGTACGTGCGTGCCGTCAGGCTCACGCCACGAACAAGCGGGTATCACTGGCGCACCGGTCGCCAAGGCAATGACTGCCATGCTTTTATACGTTCCGGCCGCATGATCAAAGAACTCGACGGGGATGCCCTCTGGGCGGCGCGCATATTGGTCAAAGGGGAACACCACCGCATCCCCACCTTCAATCGTCTGGACAATCTCTTCCAGAGATCCACGACGTCCCACCACACCAAAACCTGCTTCATTAAAGCGTCGGGTGAGCATATCGCTTAACCACTGGGGCTTAATCGGACGGCGTAAAAAATGTATACGTCCCTTGACTTGAGGAAAATGCTCAATCCCCGCAACGGTAGACACTTCAAAGTTACCAAAATGCCCAGTCAAAATCAAAAGGCCTTTACCCGCTTGAAATGCATTAATCATGCCTGGTACACCGAGCACACGCACCATGTTTTTTTTCTGCTCAGCAGAGAGAAATCTAAACTTTACAAATTCGGTTAGCAAAGACCACAAATGCCCATAATGTGCTTGCGCGAGACGCTCAATCTGACCGGGCTCGACATTGCCGCCATATACCCGTTCAAGGTTTTCTAGAATCACCCGGCGACGGTAGGGTAACCAGCGATAGATAAATTTTCCTGCCCAACTAGGCGCGATCACTTTGGGCACACGTAGCGCGACGGCTGTTGCGGTCGTCTCCGTGTGCGTCAACGATATTTTTATTTCAGCGACTAAATGCCTGCCCAACACGATCTCAGCCGTGGGGGTCACTTCAATATGTGGGGCGCCATACTCGTCACGACGCACGGAAAAATCCATCGCCGTAATGGTATTGAGTGCGGTCTCAGAGGCAAAGAGCTTCAAGCACGCCTCTTTTGCGGCGAACCTCGCGGCAAGGCTTGCCAAACGACCTAGCCCTGTACCCGCGTCAGCGATCTCTGTTGCAGAGAACAGCTTATCAAGGTCGTCAGGCATTGCCTCGACGAGGCGCGCAACACGCGAAATTTCGACCGTGTCGACCGCACAACCATCGGGAAGTCTATGTTCAATCACTGCGTCAGCCGAAGTTAGCGTACTGCACGCAGCAACACTGCGGCATTGGTGCCTGCAAAGCCCCTGCACAACACGAGGACGACATCGCTGCGCGTCGGGCGCGTTTGCTGTGTAACGTTCAGACCGGCGCATGACGGTGCCAGCTGCTCAAGGTTTGCAACACCAGGCACGACACCACGCCGCGCTGCTTCAAGGCCAATCGCTATATCGACCAACCCAGACGAAGCAAACAAGTGCCCAATCGACCATTTATTGGCGGTCACCGGTGGCATATCTTGGCCAAAGACTTTCCGCAACGCAGCGGCCTCAGAGGCATCTGACTGTTCGGTTCCGTTGCCGTGCGCCACGATCATTCCCACCTCAGTGGGCGTCAGACCTGCATCGCTCAAAGCGAGTTCGATCGCACGGCTTAACCCGTCGCCGTCAGCACGGATGCAAAATAGGCCTTCACCCTCGGAGGCATCTCCACCGCCTAGGTATTCGCCAAGAATCTTCGCGCCGCGCTCTTTTGCACTCGCCTCAGTTTCGAGTACTAATGCGGCGGCACCTTCACCCAATAAACAGCCATCGTGGCGAGAATCAAAAGGACGTAAGACGTCTTTGGAGACCAAGCCAACACGATCGAGATAAAGCAATGTTTGTGGCTCAATGGGTGCGTCATGCGAAATAGCGACAACCCGCTGGGCATCGCCTTCGCGCAACGCCCAAGCGCTCTCGACCACGGCAAGAATCCCGCTGGTTGTGTGGTTCGTAATACATCCGTTTGGACCTTTCAGTCGATTGCGAATGCTCACGTGGCACAACACATTGTTGGGCAAAGAGCGCAACAACCACATCGGGTTCACAGTATTCGAGAGCTCTTTACCAAAGGTCTCAAGACTCTCGCCGCTCTCAGCCATCAAAGGAAAGAAGTCATAACTCACTTCGAACGCACCGCCACCAGACCCGACGTAGCAGCCTGTCTGGTCTGCGTACT
Source organism: Alcaligenaceae bacterium (assembly GCA_947445495.1). The sequence continues at coordinate 4,701 of CANFEI010000056.1, read as the reverse complement.
GAGCCGCAACGACTTCATCGAGCGCTTGTGTATGCGCAGGCAATCCCGCCTGCTCGATCGCCTGCGTACCGGCATAAATACCAAATACATCTGAGCGACGCACAAGCTTTAGTAATTTTCGGTCTCCGAGTAGTTTGCCGCCGTTGTAATCCAAGACCTCGGCCGCTAGGCCATTTGGCCATTTCTCGGTGTCCCAGCTCGCGCACGGCGCAAACATCGAACGACCCGCTATCAAGGTGTCGACGATGGCAGACGGATCAAACCCCGCTGCGCAAATCGCGCTGTTTCCGGTGATGACGATTCGACTCATTTCAATTACCGTCCTGCGGCGATCAAGGCCGCGGTTTCTTCGGGGTTTCGCAAGGCCAAGCAACTGTTGCTGCCGCCAAACCCAAGAGAATTCGAGAGCGCCATCCTGATACGGGCAGAGCGCGGTGCGTCCCGCACAATATTGACATCACAATCAGGATCGAGCTGCTGCAAATTAGCATTAGGTGGCATCAAACCATCACGAATCGCCAAGGCACAAATCCCTGCCTCAACGGCACCGGCGGCGGCAATCAAATGGCCCATCACACTCTTTGTGGAACTGACGCCAACCTCTTTCGTACGTCCCTCAAACACAACATTGACGGCCGAGCATTCGCTGCGATCATTCATGGGTGTCGAGGTGCCATGCGCATTCAAGTAATCGATATCTGATTGCTCGGCACCTGCATCGGCAATCGCACGACGCATCGCCTGGATCGGACCATCGCCAGATGGATGTGAGTCTGTGATGCGATAAGAGGACAGTGAGTTACCGTCGCCAGCTAACTCGGCATAGATGATTGCGCCACGTTGTACGGCGCTATTCCATTCCTCAAGCACCAGAAAACCGGCACCTTCTCCGAGTAAAAATCCATTGCGTGTCAGATCGAAGGGGCGGCTCGCACGCTCGGGATTGTCGTTATCCGGCGACACAGCTGACAACAGACAAAATCCTGAGAGGCCAACCGGCGAAATCATTGAATCAAAACCACCAGTGAGCACTCGGTCAGCCACACCTCGGCGAATCAAACGCAGCGCCGTACCAACCGCTTGTCCACCCGACGCACACGCGGTATGAACGGTCGATGCATAGCCCCGAATTCCAAACCGCCGCAACAATAACGAGACGCCAGCCGTTGACAAACTGCGGCTGAACGCCATCACGTCGTTGGCGACAGGTTCCTCAAGAATACCGTTTGCCTGAAAATCACCCCTGGGTGCGGCCGCTTTTTGTATCGCAGCAACATCAGAATGTGCGACCGTCATCATGCCCGCACCCACTACGCAACCCCAGCGTGTTGCATCTTGGTGATTGGGACGCACGCCGGCGTCCGCAATCGCTTGATCCGCTGCAGCCAACGCGAAACGATGAGCCCGGCTGGTGTACTTGAGCAACTTAAGATCGTCGATGGGTGGCAGACTGTCAAAGCCTTTCACCTCCGCGGCGATGCGCGTCGAGAATCCTGAGGCATCAAACAACGTGATGGGTCCACCGCAACCTTTAGCAGCCTTGATGCGCGCCCACGTGGAGGCAACATCTAGCCCCGCAGGAGTCACGAGGCCAATACCTGTAATCGCTACGCGACGTCTTGCGGTCATGCGACTTCTCCGGGGTCTGGCGCAAAAAACATTTTTGCGCCCGCAATTGTGCGGCCATTCGCTGATGCGCCGACTTTAATCAAAATAGGTTCAAGATCCTCTTGGCTGGGACTGGCCTGCTCTGCAGACAAGACAAGCGAAGTGCCAGGAGCGGTGAACGCCCTCACTTTGACGTTGGTAATGCGAGAGACTCGTACTGGGCCGCCCGCGACAGCCTCGGCCAAACGCTGAGCGAGCTGTTGCTGTGCATACAGCAATAACGTAGCCGGATAAACAGGGCGCGAGGGAAAGTGATCTTCAAAGAACTCGGCGACCTGGGGAACCGTCAAGATGGCTTCCAGGCGGTCAGCGCGATCGGAGGATAGGTCAGCGAGATCCGGCAACGGCACACCCGCAAATGCACCAGGCGAGCGTCCCACCGTCTTGAGTAACTCGAAGTCGGCCGCCAGCGCGGCGGGCGCGTCAAACTCGTGAATATCGAGCATCGACCCCAACGTATCCTGCAGCTCGAGTATCAGTCTTCCTTCAACAAGCGCACGGCCCTTGTAGGTAATCGACTCCGCGTCGCAGGATTCAATGTCGACAATGAGCTCAAGCGTATCGCCTGGCCTGGGCAGGCTGTGCATCCGTGTATCGCCGGCCAGCGCCGCGACCGGCCTATGCGTAAACCCCACAGACGACATCGCTACCCACGCAGCAAGCTGACCAATGGCTTCTGCCACCAGGCTGACGGGGAAAAGCGAAACGGTGGGTGGGATGGTATAGAGGCCGCTCACGCGTGCAACCCCTTCAATCTTGGTTATACGGTCAACGAACGAAAAAGCGGCAAAGCGACCGGTTGGCGAGGCCTTGATGGCGCTCGCCCTGTCGAGAACCATCAGCCAGCGGCTGGTGATGCACGCTGAGCGCGGATCACGAGCTTGCAGAAGGTTTCTGGCGTATATAAACGTGCGATGTGATCCACACGCATCGGGGGTTTGAAGCGCGAAGCGTCGATTTCAGACAAATATTCGCGCAGGCGAGCCAATCCTTTTTCAGTCAGAATGCCGTTTTCTTCGAAATCGGCCACCGACATGTCGCCGCGGACATCTTCAATGATCTTGCCGCGGGGCACTTTGATTTTAAAGGCGCGCTCGAGGCGAAACACCATATCAAGGAAATCGATCGATTCGGCATCTAGCCCTTCGATCAGCGAGACGTCGAGCTTGATGTCATCGACATCGCAGCCTAATGCATCGGCCATCGTTTTTTGGACGGTTGGGAAAACCGCCATGATTTCTTCTTTCGAGATGACTGCTTCAGCCATGGTTCACTCCAAATGTGTGTCAGCGCGCGTCATTTTAACCCAAGTATCAGGGAAACCCCGCAGCAAAGAACCTGAATCCTGAGTCAGAAACGGGCCTTCTACCCCATTTTAAAGCCGCCGTCCACATACAGGACCTGTCCCGTCACGTAGCTAGCAAGATCGGAGACTAAAAACCCGACCGCATTCGCGATATCTTGCGCTTGCCCGTAACGCTTGAGCAGAATATTGCGCTTGACTTCATCGTCCGCCAGATCACGCACTTGCTGAGACATTTCGGTTTCAATCACGCCCGGCGCCACCGCATTCACCAAAATTTTGCGCGGTGCCAACTCAACCGCCAGGGCACGCGTCAAGGCATCAACCGCCCCTTTGCTCGCTGCATAATTAGCCTGCCCTCGGCCCGCTTTATTGCCGGCCACCGAAGACAAATTCACAATACGACCAGCGCGCTGAGACATCATGTAGGGAATCACCGGGCGCGTCACGTTAAAGACGCCACCAACGTTGGTGTTGAGCACATCAGAAATCTCGTCGTCCTCCATGGCGGCCATCAGGTTGTCACGCACGATCCCGGCGTTGTTCACCAGAATATCAATCCGCTCACAGCGCTCGGCCACGGCCTCAACCGCCGCCGCGCACGCTGCAGAGTCGCTGACGTCCACCTGCATGGCAGTGGCTTGCCCGCCCGCAGCGTGCACGCCGGCTACGACCTCGTCCGCCGCAGCCTGATTGCCCCGATAAAAGAACGTCACGTTTGCGCCTTGGCCGGCTAACAGTTCGACAATCGCACGACCAATACCACGCGAGCCACCGGTGACGATTGCCACCTTGCCAGAAAGTCCTGATTCAAATGCCATCGTGATCAACCCGAAATCGCAAAACCGCCATCCACCACGAGGGTGTGGCCATTAACCCAAGCAGCCTCGGGCAAACACAACAGATACACCGCGTCAGCAACATTCGTCGGCAATAGGCTTGGTCCGGCTGGCGTGCGTGCAGCGAATTCAGACAAGACCTGGTCGCGGTTTGGAAAGTGACTCAGTGCGTCGGTATCCACAACGCCCGCCGACACCGTATTGACCCGAATACCGCGAGGACCTAGCTCTTGCGCAAGCGTGCGCACCAAAGACTCGAGCGCCGCTTTCGATGCGCCAATAAAACCGTAATGCGGCATCGCACGTTGCGCACCCAAACTGGACATGGCGATGATGCGTCCACCATCTTTCATGAGTGGAGCTGCATGCTGGGCGAGCAGATTGACTGCAAATGCATTGGTCTCTAGGCACCAGCGGAAGTGCTTCAATGTCATATCCATCGCCGGCTTCAAGACACCTGAGGCCGCATTGCTGATCACGATGTCCAAGTGACCGAACTCTTTGGTGATGATTTCAAACATCTCAGTCACACTATCGGGGACACCCACGCTGGCTTGAATCGCGATGGCACGGCGGCCCATGGCGCGGGCCTCCGCGCACACCGCTTCGGCTTCATCTGAGCTGTTGTAGTAGTTGGCGATGATGTCACAGCCGGCCGATGCTAGCTTTAAGGCACACGCGCGACCAATGCCGCGCGCGGCTCCGGTGACTAAGGCTACTTTGCCGGAAAGGGGCAGACTCATGATGGGGGATCGCTCCGAGGGAAAGATGAAGTTTAACCAAGATCGAGGCCAGCGAACAATTCCTTAGGAAATTCCTGAGTCGAGGCCCTTGTGCCGTCTTACAATGGGAGTTGTGATTATTTCTACTCATCGTGTCCTACAAAGGATT
>CANFEI010000055.1 GCA_947445495.1 Alcaligenaceae bacterium | reverse complement strand
TCCGGCTTCACACTAATTTGCCTCTGATGTAGGCGCTGATCTGATCAATGATAGTGACCATCAATAATACGATGACCGTTAACGTAAACAGCCTTGAAAAATCAAGTAGATCGATAGCGGCTTTAATTTCAATACCGATCCCGCCTGCTCCCACAATACCTAGAATGGTGGAAGTTCGGACATTGGCTTCCCATACGTAGAGAGAGACGGACGAAAGATTTGGAAAGACAGAAGGAATCAACCCCCAGACGATGACACTACTTTTTTTGGCACCCGTCATCGCGGTTGCATCAAGGGGGGCACTTGGTATCGTCTCGATGGCCTCACTGTTAAGTTTAGCGATCACGCCGACTGAGTGAATTAACATGCCAAGGACGCCAGCAAAGGGTCCGAGTCCAACGGCCGCCACAAACAACAAAGCAAAAACAACCGTGTCTACACCACGAAAAGTGTTGATTGCTAGTCGGAAAGGTAAGCCAATGAACGGATAGGGCGTGATATTTTTTGAAACAAGGATGCTCAGAGGAAACGCGATGAGTGTGGCGAGGGTCGTGGCGACAGTTGCGATGGCGACTGTTTCAGCGGCTCGGTACAGCATGATGCCTATTTCGTTTGTTTGAGGTGGCCAAGCTTTCGAGGCCCAACGAAATAATCTAGGAAGACCTTCAATCAAACGGACAGGATCTATTTCACTTAGACGCCAAGACAAAACAAAAAAGCCAAGTGTAGCGAGCAAAGTAAAAAAGAGAGTTAGAGATTTTTTTGAGAGCCAATTGATCTTAGGCTCTACGTAATGGCCCGCGTCATTACGATAGGGCGTGCTTAATACGTGCTCAGGAGGATTCACAATTAATTTAATTCCATTAAAAGTTCTGAACGCTTTCGCGCTCAGAACTTATCATTCAGAAATTAAGGCTTCAAAGCACCAAGCTCGAGACCCATCTTGACTAAGATTTGGTAGGGCTCGTCGGTTGCAGGGATATATCCCGTGTAGGGATAAGGGAGCTGCTTGGCAATCGGCTCGTTCGTGATCGCCGTAAACGCATCCTGTATGCGCTTGGCCATTTCAGGGCTCATGCCTTTGCGAACCGCGACAACTTCGTTAGGCAACGGATCTGATTCCCAAATCACTTTATTGTCAGTTTCCTTAATGATCCCGTTTTTGATCATGATGTTGCGGTGTGTATCCCAGCCTGTGGCAAGATCCACTTGACCATTAATTGTGGCCATTTGCGCAGCAGCAGCTGAGGCGCCTTCGGCATATTTACCAAAAAAACTTTTTGGCTCGATGCCCATCTGCTTAAGCATATAGGTCGGGACTAACCAGCCAGAGGTTGAGCCCACGTCCAGCATCTGCATGGAAAGACCCTTGGCACCTTTTGGAAAGTCTGCAACTTTGAGATCCGCGCGGCCAACAATAATGGCCTTATAAAAGGGCTTGTCATTTACCAGCATGGTGTTAATGATTCTTGCACCACCGTTTCTGTTGGCAAGTACATAACCCCAAGGCCCCATCTGCGCGACATCGAGTTGCTCGTTGGCCAAAGCCGTTGAAATGCCAGCCCAATCGTTTGCCACTCTTAACTCAAGCTTGGCACCAATTTTGTCAGCAATCGCCTGGTAGACCGGCTCCCAGACGCGTTTTGTGTCAGCAGCGGTAGGCTGTTGAGGGCCAAGGCCCACTCTAAGTACAGGCTGTTGAGCCATAGCATTTGACGCCAGCAAAGGGGCAGCCAGGGCAGCCAAAAGCGTAACTGTTTTCAGATTAAATTCGCGACGTTTCATTATGATCCTTATGAAAGAGAAGTAGTGGTGACAACTCTCTTTACAATGACCGCGCAATGTGACGTTTGTGAGTGTTTTTTGTTACAAGTTGTTGACAAACCAAGAAATATTTGAGGCCCCTGGGTGTATCGCTATTGCCATACCAACGGCTGATGGCTTGTCAAAGATGGACAGCAGCCTAGCTCAAGCAACCTGCCTAAGCTACTGTTTTAGCGCTCTATCGGTCACAAAGGCTGTAAGCTAATACTCAAGATGGAAACCCCGTTCATTTCACCTGATAGAAAAGGATGATCGTGTATATAAAATGCCACGCGTTGAGAAGGATTTTGGTTGCTGGAGCGGTGTGTGCCATCAGCAGTGTTCTCTTGGCGAGTCCGAGCCATGCACAAACGAGCAAATGGCCTGATAAGCCTGTCCGGATCGTCGTACCGTTTGCTCCAGGGGGCAGCAACGATGTGATCGCTAGACGGTTAGCCGACAGCTTGCGGCAAAGCTTGGGACAACCTTTTTTGATTGAAAACAAACCCGGAGCTGGCAGTGTCGTTGGTGCAAACTATGTCGCGCAAGCCGCCAAAGACGGGTACACGATTTTGTTTGTATCAGGTTCGCTCGCCACAACCGCAGGCGTGCAGAAAACACCATACGATGCAAAGTTAGCATTCGAACCCATCACGACAGTGGCCGAATCCCCTTTCGTGCTGTTGCTCCGTGAGAACTTGGGTGTAAAGAATCTCAACGAACTCATTGCCTACGTTAAAGCCAATCCGGGAAAAGTTAACTACGGCACGGCAGGAATAGGCGATAACGCTCAATTAATGACGGAGTTACTCGCCAAAGAGGTTGGTGGCTTAAAAATGCAAAGTATTGCGTACAAAGGAATTAGCCCGGCCCAACTCGATTTAGTTGCTGGCCGTATCGACTTTCTATTTACGACCATGGCCTCGATTAAAGGTACCGCGGCAGATGCGCTCCCTAAGATCGCATTTACGGGCGCGACTCGCGACCCCAGTTTTCCTAATGTTCCAACGGTCAAAGAGCAAACTGGCTTGGACTATGTCGTAACGATTTGGTGGGGAGCTTTCGGTCCAGCAGGTATGGACAAGAAAGCACGTGACATTCTAAATGCCGAGATAAAGAAGATCGTCCAGACGCCAGCGTTTGAAAAATTTCTAGAAACGCTCGGGGCACGACCGATGATTTCAACCCCAGACCAGTTACGCGTGCTTTTAGCAACTGACGTCGATCGCTGGACTGCCACGGCGGAGGCAATTGGCATTCGCCAAAAGTAGCGAACCTGTCAACAGCTGTTCTAGAGCTCGCGATGGCAACCAATAGGTGAATTGAGGCAAGGCTTCTATCCTTTTTATGCCTATTGCATTGCGCAGATTATTTTATGGGAAAGCATACAAAAATATGACTCAAAAACCTTGGGACCAATATTTAAGCCAACAAGACCGGGAAGTCCTTGAGCGCGGAAAGTTTGCCAGAAGAATGGGCTATGGAAAGCAGCCTGCGATTATTGTGGTTGATGCGCAAAAGTTTATGGTTGGCGTACCTGGTGAAGAGGCTGATTGGCCCTCAAACGCAGGGAAGCCAGGCCATGAAGCGATGGCTAATATCGTCTCCTTAGTTAGCCACGGTCAAATGCATAAAATCCCAGTATTTTTTACCCGATTTGAGATTTCCCCTTCGGGCATCGATATGGGCGTCTATGCGCGAAAGCGAGATCTTCTTAACTCACCGCGGTGGTGTCTGGCGGGACAGATTGGCTCAGAGCTGGCGGATGAATTAATTCCAACCGGCAACGATATTGAATTTGTCAAAAAGAAGCCTAGCTGCTTTCATGGCACGCCGCTGTTGGGATATCTAGTAGATCGACAAATTGATACCGTGATCGTTGTTGGTGGCTCGACAAGCAATTGCGTACGGGCTACGGTTTTTGATGCTGCGTCTTATAACTATCGGGTAATTATTCCACAGGAGGCTGTCTTCGACAGATTTCCTATTTCTAATGCGATAAGTTTGTTTGACATGGATAGACAGTTCGCCGACGTAGTCAATATTCAAGAGGTTTATCAGTATTTTGAATCACTAGCGTGAAAACACAAGGCTCTCGTAGACCCCACACCAAGCTCTTGGTGCGGTGATTATTTAGGATGGCTCAGTTTTGGCATGTGAATGTCTCCAAGAGTGAGCTGTTCGAGTTTATACATTTCCTCTAGACCAATCGCCCTTTCAACGCTGGCGCGAATCTGGACCATCTCAGAATTATCCAGCCCATGTTCCCCGGTCTGATTCAAGTGCGTGTAATAGCTAAACAACGTTTTTGCAACCACGTTGACCGAGCTGATTGCATCATAAAGAATCTTGTAACCCCACTGATCGAGCTGGTCTCGGGTGTAGACACCACGGTTAAATTTATTACCTGTGCTATTGACGTAGACTAATGGAACGTCTGGTATGTCTTGACGCGCATTGCGAGTCTCTTGTTCACTGTCTGGGAATATCATGATCATGTCGGCACCCGCTTCAACATAGGCATTGCAACGTCGAACGCCTTCCGCGTAACTGTGCGTTCGCATAGCATCTGTCCGCACGACGATCATAAAGTCAGGATCCTGACGGGATTGGCAGGCAGCATTTATTTTTTGGACCATCTCCTCCGTGGAAATCACCTCCTCGACCCCCATGTGGTACCTCGCCCTCTTGGGGAAAAACTGGTCTTCGATGTGCAATGAAGAGGCGCCTGCCTGCTCGAGCACTTTGACTGTTCGCATGACATGCAAAGGATCACCCCAGCCGGCGCCAGCGTCTACCATAAGTGGCAGATTAGTAACCAGGCGTACTCCGCGAACGATTTGAGCAACTTCCTCTAGCGACATCAGCGGCTCGGTAATCGCGGTGTGGGCGCCCATCGCATACCCGCCGAGGCAGAGTGCTTCAAAACCGCAAGCCTCTGCAATTTTTGCGCTCAGGGGATTAAAAACCGCCGGCTGAATAACACAGCCCGGTTGTTTGATAAGTTCGCGAAAGCGAGTAGTTGGCTGTACTGACATGCGATGAGCTCTCGAGTCAAATTTAAAAACTGTATCGGAAAGTGCTTTAGGGATACTAATCTGTCTTCAATCGAGTTGGGGCAGCGCGGGTTTCAGGTGCGCCCAAGGCCGCAGCTGCTCGAAAGCCGCAGCGACCTTCATCAATAATGCGTCAGCGCCGGGCCGGGCGACGAGCTGGATGGCGAGCGGTAGGCCGTCGCGGTCGAAGCCGCTCGGAAGCGAGACGGCCGGATGTCCGGTCAGGTTGAAGACGGAGGTATAGGGATACCAAGCGCGGCGTACTACGTCTACCGTTTTGCCGTCAATCTCGATCGGCGCGAAGTGGTCATGGTCTATCGACAGTGCGCCGCGCGAGATGGTCGGCATCACCACTATATCGAAGTCCTCGAACCATGACTGGACGGCATGGAACGCCTCGGTACGCGCGAGGATAGCTGCGTAGATTTTCTCGAATGAAGTGCTCGGTGCGTTCTCGATCTGACGAACGAAGGTCGGGCACATGATGTCGCGATGCTGCGCGAGGTGTTTGCCGTGTTGGGCGTAACGGTAGGCCATCAGCACTGTCGAGAAGACCGGCTCGATGTTGTTGAATGGGTGTTCTGCCTCGGAGACGGTGGCTCCGGCGTCGCGGAACGCTAGCGCACTGGCCGTCACTTCACGAACTACGTCCTCGGCCACAGCATCGTTACCCAGACGAAGCCGGTAACCAATGCGTAAGCCTGCGAGGCTCAGGTCGCCAGTCGTAGCGCCGACGAAGTCGGCGGGCATACGGCTGATGGAGTTTGGATCGGACGCGTCAGGGCCGGCCATTACGGCAAGCATCAGCGCTGTGTCGCGGACCGTGCGTGTTGTTGGTGTGATGTAAGAGGTGTTGCCGAACTGGTCGTTTGCTGAGTCGTGCGGGACCACCCCCAGGCTTTGCTTGAAGCCGACGACACCGTTCGCTGCCGCAGGGATGCGGGTGGAGCCACCACCGTCGCTCGCGATCGCGAGCGGGCCGAGGCCTGCGGCAATGGCCGCGCCAGCACCGCCACTGCTTCCACCCGAAGTGCGGCCCTGGTTCCACGCGTTACTAGTCTGCCCAAAGAGAGGGGCGCGGGTGATAGGAGAAGTGCCGAACTCCGGCGAGGTGGTCTTACCAACTAAAATCGCTCCGGCTCGGCGTAGCCGTGCCACGGACACTGCGTCTCTAACAGGCACGTTATCGCGGTAGATCTGCGAGCCGTAGGTGGTGCGAACGCCTTCGGTGGCAACGAGATCCTTCACGCTGAGAGGTATCCCATGCAACGGCCCAATGAGCTCGCCGCGCATTATTGCCTGCTCGGCGGCCTTCGCCTCTGCCATGGCACGCTCTCCGCATACCGTGATAAAGGCGTTGAGCACCGGTTGTGAAGCCTCAATGCGCTGAAGCACCGCTTTAGTTAGTTCGACCGGCGATAGCGACTTGGCACGAATAAGCTGAGCGAGTTCGAAGGCGCTCTTGTAGACCAGATCTGACGACATCATTGGACTCCTTGCTTGTTGTGGCGCATGGCTTATTCGAGCTGGATACCTACCGCCTTGATGACGGGTTCCCAAAAGACGCGCTCGGCCTGGATGCGTTTGGCCGTAGTCGCTGCGTCTGCCGGCGCGACTAAGAAGCCGGCAGCTTCAAGTTTGGCAACCACTTCGGGCTGCTTAAGAGCCTTCAGCAAGACCTGTTGCAGCGCGATAACTGTGGAGTCTGGCGTCTTTGCGGGCACGTAGATTGCATAAAAGGGTACCGCATGCTCGAATTGAGACAGGCCGAGTTCGCTGGCGGTGGGGACATCTGGAAGCATTGGGTGGCGCTTAGTGCCGGTCACACTCAAGAACTTGATCTTCTTTCCTTGATACAAAGGCATCATACTGGCGACCGCGTCGTAGCCGACGGGCAATAGCCCTGACGAGACGTCCACCAGCATTGGCGAGGCGCCTCGATACACGATCGGCGTGAACTCGATTCCGATATCTTGGCCGAGCTTGACGGATCCGAAATGACCAGACGATCCTTGTGTTGCGAGGCCGATGCTGGCTCCTTTCGGGTTTTGCCGCAGCCAGCTCAAGTAGCCCTTAAGGTCGTTGAAGGGCTGGGCCATGCCGGCGACGAAAGCCGTTGGGATATCGACTATTTGAGCTGCAGGTCGTAGGTCTTCGGGGGCGTAGGGAAGTTTCTTGAAGGCGTATGGGAATA
>CANFEI010000054.1 GCA_947445495.1 Alcaligenaceae bacterium | reverse complement strand
CCCTTGTATTGTACGGCGCTCATGTTATTGCCTAATGCTTGGCTGAGCATGACGCCTGCGAAATGCTGGATACTGCCGACCCCAGTCGCCCCGTAGTTCAAGTTCGGTGTCGTTCTTAAGTAATCGAAATATTCTTTTGCATCTTTGCCTGGTGACTTGGGTTTCGCGGCAAGCGCGAGGGGAACTTCGCCAATCATGGCGATCGGTGTGAAGTCTTTCACAGGATCAAACGGCAAGTTATTGACCACTGCAGGTGCCATCGTAAAAGTTGACGAGGCAACCAGAAGGGTGTAGCCATCATTACGTTGCTTGGCGACATAGGCGGCACCGATTGCCGTACCGGCGCCCGGCTTGTTTTCAATGATGACGGGTTGGCCCCATTGCGCAGTGAGTTGCTTTGCCAATTGACGCGCAACGATGTCATTGGACCCACCTGGGGCGAAGGGCACGACCAATGTGACGGGTTTTTCAGGGTAGGCCGCCCAGGCATGAGGGAGGATAAAAAAACTTAGAAAGCATAAGAGCTTGGCTAGCAACGCGACGATGGATTGCATTTGATTATTTCTCTAGGTAGCGGTAACACACAATACTATGATAAGTTAACTCTTGGAATAGGCGGGAGCGCGAAATGAAAGCAGCATGGTACGAAAAAAATGGTGAAGCAAAAGACGTCTTAATGTTGGGCGAACTGCCTACGCCCGAACCTGGCCCCGGTGAGGTTCGCGTCAAGATACACGTATCAGGTGTGAATCCGTCTGATGTGAAATCGCGTCGCAATCGACCCATCTCTGTTCTCAAAATAATTCCGCATAGCGATGCGGGTGGGGTGGTCGACGCAGTCGGTGCGGGCGTAGCTGCCTCGCGGATCGGCGAGCGCGTATGGACTTGGAATGCGCAGTATCAGCGTCCCTTCGGCACTGCGGCGCAATATGTTTGCTTACCCCAGGCACAGGCTGTCAAACTGCCTGATCATGTCAGCTTCGATGGGGCTGCGTGCATGGGGATTCCTGGCTTAACTGCTTATGAGGCCGTGCGACGCTGCGGCGATATTGCAGGCAAGACGGTGCTGGTGATTGGAGCGGCCTCCTCAGTCGGGCATTATGCGGTACAGATGGCTGCGCTGAGAGGAGCTCGTGTGATTGGCACGGTGAGCTCGGATACAAAAGCTAAACACGCGCGGGCAGGTGGTGCAAGCGAAACGATCCATTACAAAACAGAGAACGTAGCCGAAAGGGTAAAGGCTCTGACGGAAGGTCGAGGTGCTGATGCGATCATTGATATGGATTTTTCGACCACGACAGACTTGGTTCGCGACGGTGCGTTAGCTGCCCACGGGACGGTGGCCTGTTTTGGCTCTAATAAGGTTGAGCCACCATCCATTCCTTTCCGCCTTTGTCTTACAACAAGCCTAAGCCTGCAGTTCTTTCTCGTGTATGAACTCACGCCAGCGGAGCGTGCAAACGCTGTCATGGGGTTATGTGGTTTGCTGCAGTCAGGCAAGCTTACGCACGCGATAGGTGCGCGCTTTAAGCTCGATGAGATTGTTGCGGCCCACGAGGCCGTTGAGCAAGGTCGGGTAATGGGCAACGCGGTTGTGGACGTAATCTAAGGTTGTTGTCCCGCGCGCAAGAGAAAACGCTCATTTAGATCGTCAAAGTTTTGACAGCCGATCTGAGTGAGTATCGCTTGCAGCTCACGACGCACGATCGCAAAGACTTGGTCCGCACCTTCTTGACCTAGCGCGGCGACAGCGTACAGCGTTGGGCGACCAAAAAAACAGAATTGCGCCCCGAGACACTTTGCAATCACGATGTCCGAGCCACGACGCACACCGCTTTCGAGCATGAGTGTCATCTTGTCGCCTACTGCTGCTTTGATCGACGGGAACATGGTGATCGGCGAAGGCGCCACATCGAGTTGTCGAGCACCGTGGTTAGAGACAACGATCCCATCGAGCCCGAGCTCCGCGGCCTTGAGCGCATCGTCGGCGTGTAGCAATCCCTTGATGATGAGCGGTCCTGACCACTGTTCGCGAATGCGCGCAACCGTATCCCAGTTGGTCATCGGCGCGGGCGTCAACGTCCCGTATAAGTCAGCGACCTCGTTGGCTGAAGCGCCCTCCGGGGCATAAGGTTGCCAATTGCTCATCAAAGGCATACCACCAGCTTTGAGGTACTCAAGGACCCAGCCGGGCTTGGTCATTGCATCTAGCATGATGGCGGGTGTCATTCGGAACGGTCTAGTAAAGCCGTTGCGCTTGTTGCGTTCTCGATTTGAATTGACAGGTACGTCCACCGTAATCGCCAGTACACCCAGGCCTGCATTTTTTGCACGTTGAACCAGGTCGTGATTGATGCGCGCATCACTAGTGGCATACATCTGAAACCAAACGTTGTCTGGTGCGAGTTTGGCGGCATCTTCCAGTCTGAAGTTACTTGCGCTCGACAGCAAAAACGGCACGTTGGCTTTTTTTGCGGCGGCCGCAAGCATGGCATCTGCGCCTGTGCGAAACAGCCCCGCCATACCCGTTGGGGAAATGCCAACCGGGCTTGCGTACTCACGCCCGAACAGGCTTGTCGTCTGATTGATCTTGGTGATATCCGCTAAATACCTAGGGATCAACTGATAGTCCTGAAAAGCATTTCGATTGCGCACAAGACCCGTCTCGTCGTCGGCACCACCGTCGATGAAATCGAAGGCGATTTTCGGTAGGCGACGTTGCGCCATTGCGCGAAAGTCATGCAGATTGATAGCGGTGGCCATGGTGTGCTCGGTTAACTTGTTAGCGATGATGCGTCAATGCGCCGACAGCAGATAGTGAAAATTTACTACAGACGATACGTGCGTGGGCAGTAAGATCCAAAAATGCTGCAAAGCAACAGCGACCTAGGTGCGTTTGCACGTTAATTTGTGCAGGTACGATTTATAGTACAACTGTGCAAGCTTATTCCTCGTCACTTATTTTTAATGGATCGGTTTATGAAAATCACGGTATCTGGAGCAAGTCCCTATGTTCGTAAAGTGATCGCTTGTGCGATCGCACGCGGCCTCGAGGGGACCTTTGAAAAATGGTCAATTTCAACAACGGATCCGGTGCTGTCGGACTCAAACCCACTGGGAAAGATTCCCACCCTTGTCACTAACGAGGGTGTGGCAATGTTTGATAGCCCCGTCATTTGTGAATACATCGACAGCCTTGGCGCTGCGGCTCCTTTATTTCCTGCCGCCGGTCCCGCGCGCTGGAAGGCGCTGCGCCTACAAGCGATTGGTGATGGCATTCTGGATGCGAGCCAGCCACGTCGCCGAGAAATCGCGTTGCCTCAAGACGAAGGGCGCATTGGCTACATCTTGCTACAGCAAGGAAAGGTGGCTCGTGCGCTTGACGTGCTCGAGGCCGAAGCTTCCTCGCTGGTTCAGTTAGCAACGATCGGTGAGATCGCTGTGGCGTGCGCACTCGGTTATCTTGATTTCCGATTTGCCAATGAACCTTGGCGTGTAGGTCACCCTAAGCTTGCGGCTTGGTATGCGAGTGTGGAGAAGTTAGCGCCAATGGCAAAGACGCTTCCGGTCGCCTCCTAAAGCGTTCATCTTAAGGTAAAACAGCCCTCCAAAGAGGGCTGTTTTTTTTACCAGAGACTACAGAAAAACTTACCCGACTTTTGGTGCTTGACTGATTGCGAGCTTCACGGACTCAGGCGTAAACGGAATGGTGCGCAGTCTCACACCGATTGCGTCATAGACTGCGTTCGCGATCGCTGCAGGAACGGTTGTCGGTGCTTGTTCGCCTGCGCCCCACACGGGTTGGCCTGGTCGATCAATCAGTGTGGTGACGACTTTGGGAACATCCGGGAAGCGCAAGATCGGGTAGCTCGTCCAATCAACACTCGTCACCGTGTTGCCGGTCCATTTCACTTCTTCCATTAGCGTACGGCTGACGGTTTGGATCACACCGCCTTCGACCTGATTGATCACGCCATCCGGATTGATAATTTGTCCGCAGTCGTGCGCGACACAGACGCGTGTCACTTTAATCTGACCCGTTGTACGGTTTACTTCCACATCCGCCACGGTCGCAACGTAGGTGATCGCGTTGTTATAGCGGACATAGGAAATGCCTCGACCCTTGGCGATGTTACCTTGCGCACTCGCTGGATTCGGGCTTGGACGAGCTTGCCAGCCAGAGTCCTTCAGCACGGCCTTAATCACGTCTACCGCACGAGGATCTGAAAGGTGTTTGAGGCGGAATTGAGCAGGGTCCGCTTTTGCGGCTGCGGCCAGTTCGTCCATGAAGGACTCGTTGGCAAAGCTGTTTTCGATACGGCCCGGGCTACGCAAATGTGAGGCACGGAAGATCGACTGCTCGATATGTTTTGTCGTGACCTTGATGTTAGGCAGCGCGTAGGGAGCCGCGGAGTTTTGG
The DNA here is from genome assembly GCA_947445495.1 of Alcaligenaceae bacterium. Next base: position 2,715 of record CANFEI010000054.1, on the reverse strand, counting down.
AACAAGAAGCCGACCCAGTTGCCGGGGCGGGGATTACCCGTTTCAGCAGTGGCAAGCAAAGGAAAATCTAAAGGCTTAAACGCTGCAATATGGTTTAAGGCGATATAGAAATCACTCTGCCAGCCAGTCACATTGCCCTGTGCGTCAAAGCTCGCCTCGAAGTCCATAGACCGTGGTGGACTCTTGGGTGCTAACGCAGTTTCATCGTGACGCATCCATTGAACGCGGACAGGTTTTTTGATGATCTGTGCGATCAGTGCCGCATCAGCTGTGGCGTCTTCATGCCCGTTGCGGCCATAGCACCCCGAGCCGTCTAGGTATACCAGGCGAATGGAATCTTTGGGTAGCTTGGTCAACGTTGCGATTTCGTCTTGCATCGAATGCGTGGCTTGCGACGCCGACCAGAGCGTCATTTTTCCATCGCGAAAGTCCGCAACCGCACAGGAGGGTCCTGACGATGCATGTGTTTGCACAGCAAAGTTATAGGTGGCTTTGATACGCTTGGCACCGCCTGCGAGGGCGGCATCGATATTCCCGACATTTTGTGTGACATCGGTTTTTGCAACGGGCAGCTGGCGCCAGTGCTCGTATAGCTTCGCTTGAGGTGGGAGCTCACGACCCGCAGACCAGGTTGTTTTGACGGCCTTAGCGGCTTTCACCGCACTCCACTCGTCTTTGCAGACGACTGCTAAGAAGTTGCCCTGACGAACTGTCTGCACGTAACCCTTCAGTTTTTTTGCATCGGTGTCGTCAAAGCTCACAAGATTTGCGCCCATTGCAAGTGGTCGAATCACGCGAGCATGGAGCATGCCCGGTAAGCGGAAATCATGCACAAAAAGATGTTCGCCCGATACCTTGTCGGGGATATCCACGCGCTGGATAGATTTGCCGACAAGCGTATATTCTTTGTGCGACTTAACAGGCGCCTTCGGGTCAACTTTAAGCTTAAAGCCCTCGCCAATGACGTCTCCATACGAGAGACTTTGTCCTGGCTTAGACGCGGCAGTGATCATGCCATCTTTCACCGTGAGCTCAGTGACAGGTACGTTCAGTTTTTCAGCCGCGCGTGCAAGCAATGCGCTGCGCGCGTTCGCCGCAGCGATGCGCAGTTCACTGCCTCCTTGAGACAGCGTGATCGCACCACCCGTTAACCACTGATCAGGCGTTGTGGCGGTATCACCCATGATCATAGAAATTTTTCCGAATGGAACAGACAGCTCTTCGGCAGCAATTTGTGAGAGCGCTGTTTTGGTGCCAGTGCCGAGGTCAACTTTGCCGACAAAGACGGTGACCTGACCGTCACGGCCAATCGATAACCACGAGTCCAGTACATCCTTCGCTACACTCTTAGGGGGGAGCAGGCCGTAGTTTGCGGCAGCGGGCTTCGCGCCCATCGAAAAACTAACAACCAACATACCAGCACCGCTGGCTTTCAAAAATTCGCGTCGTGTGAATGCGTTCATGAGTTCACCTGTGAATAAATAGTTGTGGGTTGAGATCAGGCAGTAGCGATGTAGCGTTTGACTGCCGCCACAATCCGCTGATGGGTGCCACAACGACACAGATTTCCCGCGAGTGCCTCGTTAATTTGCGCGTCTGTAGGTTTTTTATTGGTGGCGAGAAACGCGCTCGCGGTCATGATCATGCCATTGATGCAGTAGCCGCACTGCACGGCCTGCTCATCAATGAAGGCTTGCTGCAATTTGCCAGGTTTTTTTGAGCTGCCTAAACCTTCAAGCGTGGTGATGTTCTTGCCTTGCATGGCTGTCGTCGGTGTCACGCACGAACGCACGGCTTGCCCATCTACAACAACCGTACAGGCACCACATTGCCCGAGTCCGCAGCCAAATTTAGGTCCGTTGACTTCAAGGTGATCGCGCAGTGCGTAAAGCAGCGGTGTGTCGTCGTCAATTTCGACTTTGTGTGACTTGCCGTTTACACTCAAATTTACAGTTGCCATGCTTGTCTCCCGCTTTTTTAATTGTTACGACCAAAATAGGCCGGCAGATTTACAACTCGAATGTACCTAAATGGCGTGAAATTGCAAAGCACCGAATTACCCGTACTCATGATGGCGAGCCCATGACCATAAACCTACAGACTGTAAGGCTATTGCGTGCTGGGCGCCTCGTGCTCGATGACATCAGCCTTGCAGTCAAGCCTGGGGAGATCGTTGGCCTCTTAGGGGAAAACGGCGCAGGGAAATCGACACTGATTGACGCTATCGCCGGTGAGATTCCTGCCACTGCGGGGCAGATCACACTCGCGGGCCGTCATTTGACCGAGCTAGATACGACAGAGCAGTCTCGTCGGCGAGCGGTCTTGCCACAAAAGCCGAGCCTGACCTTTGATATGACGGTGGCAGAAGTTGTCGAAATGGGGGCCTATCCGTTTGCCGAGGCGAGCCCCGCAGCCGTCGAGGCTTGGGTGCTGCAGGGGCTGAGTTGGACGGACCTAACCGGTCTAGGGCCGCGGCACTATCTAGCGTTGTCCGGCGGCGAGCAGCAGCGGGTACAGCTTGCTCGTGTATTGGTTCAAGGCTTGGCCATCGCCGCAAGCGGCGAAAAGCCTTTTATTCTTCTTGATGAACCTGCGGCGAGCTTGGATGCGCGACACCAGATTGAGTTGATGCGCTGTCTAAGATTGTTCGCGGCACAATACAAAGCAGGTGTGCTTGTTGCGCTGCACGATATTAATCTCGCTGCACGATGGTGT
>CANFEI010000053.1 GCA_947445495.1 Alcaligenaceae bacterium | reverse complement strand
GGCGTGCATGCATTACATCTCTGCAACTGATGTCGGAAAGACCTACCACACCCCCAGCGGCCCCGTCCCCGCGGTCGCTGGGGCGACTTTCAGCGCATCAGAAGGCGAATTTATCTCGCTTCTCGGACCAAGCGGTTGCGGGAAAAGTACGTTGCTCATGATGCTTGCGGGGCTCGAACAACCCACAAGTGGTAGCTTTCATCTGGCTGGGCATGAGGTGAACGGCCCTCGCCGAGAGACTGGAATTATTTTTCAGGATGCAACGTTACTTCCCTGGAAATCAGTCTTGGAAAACGTCATGTTCCCGATTCAGATACTGAAACTATCTGAGAAGGACTTCATCGATCGAGCGAACGAATTACTTAATCGTGTTGGGCTATCAAATTTCACTGCAAAAAGACCCCATGAATTATCCGGCGGTATGCGACAGCGCGTGGCCATCTGTCGTGCACTGATTCACGATCCAAATATTCTCTTGATGGATGAGCCCTTTAGTGCGCTTGATGCCATCACGCGCGACCAAATGAATGTCGTCTTGTCAGAGCTACTCGAGCGCTATCGCAAGACCGTAATATTTGTCACGCACAGTATTCGCGAAGCGGTCTATTTATCCGATCGAGTACTGGTGATGGGAGGCAAGCCCTCCTCGATCATTCTAGACTTAACCATTCCCTTCAAACGTCCCCGCCAATTTGATATTGAGGAAACGGCGGAATTTGGCGCTTTGTGTCGCGAGCTACGTCTAACGATCGAGCGTGCACACCATGGATAAACGTGAAAACAAAATGGGAGTGGGAACTGAAACTGGAGCACTCGTCGGTGGCAACCAGAAATCTGAGGCTTTCTCGCGCGTGAGCTTGACAGCCAATGCGCGCAGTATCTTTTTACCCATTCTGCTGGCCGTTGTCGTGCTGGGCTGCTGGGAACTGGCCGTGCGCCTGAGCAATATCCCCCAGGTCATTCTTCCCGCACCGACAGCGATACTCGAAATTATTGGTGCACAGCACGAGATCCTGCTGCGACATGCCATTCCCACCGTCCTTGAGGCGGCGGCCGGCTTTCTCATTGCCTGCACGCTCGGCATCGCACTTGCGGTTTGGCTGAGCTACTCACGCCTTGCGCGCGAAGCGCTCTACCCGAACCTTGTATTTTTTCAATTAATTCCAAAAATCGCGCTTGCGCCGCTATTCATCATTTGGCTGGGAATCGGTACCGAGTCCCGTTTAGCATTCTCTGTCTTCATTAGCTTTTTTCCGATCGTGATTGCAACGACAGCAGGTTTTTCTAACGTGGATCGCAACATGATTAAGTTGTGTCGGTCACTCACGGCGACAGAATGGCAAACGTTTAAAAGCGTTAAGTTCCCCAGTGCACTTCCCTACATTTTTAGCGGGATGAAAGTTGCGATGACACTGGCGATTATCGGTGTGATCATTGGTGAATTTATCACCGCGCAGCGTGGGCTAGGCTATCTCATCGTCTTTGCGACCGCGCGAGCAGAAACAGGTGTTGCCATGGCAGCGATCGTTATTCTTTGCGGCGGCGGTCTTTTGCTTTATGGCGTTGTCGCGCTAGCTGAAAACCTGGCGAATCGTCGTTACGGCGTTCCACGCGGCTAGTCATTTTATAAAGAATTTATTTAAATCAAAGAGACAATCATATGGACCTTAACCTAAAAGGTAAGTCAGTTCTCATTACAGGCGCATCCAAAGGCATAGGGCTTGCAACGGCCGAGTCGTTTGCTGCTGAGGGCTGCACACTGCATTTGACGGCGCGCTCAGCGGATGCGTTGGAAACTGCTAAGCAAAACCTGAGTCAAAAATATGGGGTAGCGGTTCACATCTATCCCTTAGATTTATCAAAGTCTGGGAACATCACCGCCTTAGCGAATAAGGCGCCTAATGTCGATATCGTCATCAATAATGCCGGCGAGGTTCCATCAGGACCCATTGAATCATTATCTGAAGACGATTGGCGCCGCGGTTATGACCTAAAGCTTTTTGGCTACATATTCCTCACCCGCGAGATGTATTCCCGAATGAAAGCTCGGCGCTCAGGCGTCATCATTAATGACATCGGAAATTCTGGTGAAAACTGGGACGCGAACTACATTGCGGGGAGCACAGGAAATGCAGCGCTCATGGCATTTACCAAAGCACTGGGTGGGCAGAGCTTAGATTACGGCGTGCGCGTGGTCGGCGTGAATCCTGGTCCCGTTGAGACCGATCGAATGATAAAAATTAATAAACGACGTGCGTTGGATCTCTGGGGCGATGAAAACCGTCACGTAGAGCTTCGCGCTAAATACCCCGGCGGACGTCCAGCGAGCTCACAGGAAGTGGCTGATCTGATGGTCTTCTTAGCATCACCTCGCGCCGCCTACATTACAGGAAGTATCGTAACCATTGATGGTGGGATCTCGGCGAGAGGGTCCATCATTAAGGAAAGCGCATTTAGTTCTGATTGAGACGGATTCCTTGTCCGATCCGTCGTCATGTCACAAAAAATCTTTGATTAAAGAGGCAACACTATGAGCTGGGCTACAACATCCGACAATATTCGTCTGTACTACGAAGAAGCAGGTTCTGGCACGCCTATTGTATTCGTTCATGAGTTTGGAGGGGACTGGCGCAGCTGGGAGCCACAGATGCGAAGCTTTTCTCGGAGACATCGCTGCATTACCTTTTCTGCGCGTGGCTTTAAGCCCTCGGATATTCCACAAGACGTCAAAGCTTATTCTCAGAGACAAGCTGTTCATGACATTCTATCTGTCATGGATGCAGCAAAAATCGAGCGTGCGCACATTGTGGGTCTATCAATGGGAGGCTTCGCAAGCTTGCATTTTGGCTTAGTCGCCCCACAGCGCGCACTATCGCTTACTGTGGCAGGTGCAGGCTACGGAGCGGAGAAACACACGGAAGAGTATTTTCGTAACCTTTCACGAGAAGTTGCTAATCAGTTCGCCACGTTAGGAAGCGAGACATTCGCTAAAACCTATTCGCTCGGGGCGTCCAGAGTGCAATACCAAAACAAAGATCCCAGAGGCTGGCAAGAGTTTGCGATTCAGCTCGGCGAGCATGACAGCACCGGCTGCGCAAACACAATGCGCGGCGTTCAAGCTGAACGCCCCTCCATCTACGACTTAGAGGCTGATCTTAAAAAGATGACTGTGCCAACTTTGATCATGGTAGGAGATGAAGATGACCACTGCCTTGCACCGGGCATCTTCATGAAAAAAACGATCCCCACCAGCGGTTTGATTGTGATGCCAAAAACTGGTCACACCTTAAATCTCGAAGAACCCGAGCGCTTTAATCGTGATCTGAGCGAGTTCATAGTCAGTGTCGAGGCTGGTCGTTGGCTTGCTCGAGACCCTAGGGCACTTGGTTCAGAAATTATGAAAACCTCATAATCGCTGACCCTACCTACCTCGCACACACCACACTACCACTTCTCAACTCCGGGTCGCAGATCTAACTCAAAGGTCCACGCATCGGGGGTTTGTTCGTGTAGCCACAGGTAAGCGCGGGCAATGCTTTCTGGCTCGACCAAACCGTTTGGTCCTAAGGCGGCGACGCGTTCAGGTTGTGTGGTGCGAACGCGCTCTGAATCGATCACGCCATCCACCACAATATGGGCGATATGCAAGCCCTGTGGTCCAAACTCTCGGGCCATACTTTGTGCCAAGGCACGCAAGGCCGCTTTGCCACCCGCAAAAGCACTGAAGCCCACGCCGCCTCTTAAGCTGGCTGTCGCACCGGTAAACAAAATCGTGCCACGTCCTCTCGGCAAGAGAACCCTCGCCGCCTCACGACCGACTAAGAAGCCCGCCATTGCGCACATTTCCCAGGTCTTGAAATATTTCTCTGCTGTCATTTCCAGCAACGGGAAGCGTACGTTACCGCCCACATTAAATACGATCACTTCAAGAGCACCTACGTCGGTCTCTATTTTTTTGAAGAGTGCGAGGACCTCATCCTCGCGCCGCGCATCCAGTTGAAAGGCCAATGCACGACCACCCGCGTCTTGAATACTTTGCACGAGCGCGGCACTAGCGCCAGGCGTGCGACGCGTCACACAGACGGTATAGCCTGCTTGTGCGAAGCGTTTCGCAATGGCGCTACCTGTCGCATCGCCCGCGCCGACGATTAAGCACACCTTCTGTACGCTTGTCACCGCAGGTGAAGTGCTCATACTAAGCCCGAGCGGTGGGACGTGCGACAGCCGAGGTGTACCAACGGGTCAACTCTTTCAGTTCGGCAGGGATTTTTGTACCCGTCACCTTACCCACCAAAAATCCACATTGCGCCACGATATCTGCAATGCTGTATTGGTCTCCAGCGATGAACTCGCGGCCCGCAAGTTCACGATCGAGCCAAGCAAAGGAGTCATAGGCACGATTGCGCGCATGTTCACCGCAGAGTGGCTCTTGCGGAATGCGCCCCACCCAGTATTGCCCGGTGTGCTGAAACGCCGTCACGATCGGGGCGACGATTTCGAACTCCATGCGTCGCATCCACATCTCAATCTTGGCTTTCTCAAGCGGCGTGCTGCCAAACAAAGGGCGTTCAGGGTGCAGGGCCTCAAAGTAGCGGCAGATCGCGATCGATTCCGTCAGCAAGGTGCCATCATCGAGTTCTAGCACCGGCGTTTTGCCTAATGAATTCAACTTCAAAAAGACGGGAGATAGGTTTTCACGATTTAGGCCATCGACTTGCTGCATCGGCACCGTAATGCCCTTCTCCGCTAAAAAGATCCGCACGCGACGTGGATTCATTGCCGTGTTCATGTCATACAGAATCATGTGATGTACCTTTACGAAGTGAAATGTCCGCTGGCCGTTGAAAAAAGCTTACGGCCCTAATTATGCTTGAAACAAATCGATTGGATAGGTGAACCAATTAACCCTGCTCGGCCAGCGCTAGAAGGCCATAATTCCATGTTAAAACAGCGACTTACCTTGAAAAACCAATCGCTCATATGATCCGGGCCGTCTCGCTGCAAGCACTAAGCGTATTCGCTGCAACATTTTTTGCGTATGCAATCTCCGCTAGCGCCTTTGCGCAGCAGGTGTTGCGTGTCACAACCATACCCGAAGAGGCCGCGACCGAACAGGTTCGTAAGTTCGGGCCCTTAACAAAATATCTCGAACGTACACAGGGTATGAAGGTCGAATTTGTACCCGTCAGTGACTATCCAGCGGCAGTCGAAGCCTTGGTTAATAAGCAAGTCGATCTCGTTTGGTTTGGTGGCTTTACACACGTCCAAGCACAAATTCGTTCTGGCGGAAAAATTATTCCCATCGCACAACGCGAGGAAGACACCAAGTTTCGTTCCGTGTTTATTGCGCAGAAAAAATCTGGCATCACCAAACTCGCTGATTTGAAAGGCAAGCAGTTCAGCTTTGGGTCCCAGTCCAGCACGTCAGGCAGCTTAATGCCACGCTCCTTTTTGCTTGAGGCGGGAATCGATCCAGAACGTGACTTCAAACGTGTCTCGTACTCGGGGGCACACGATGCCACCATAGCTTCGGTCGTGAGTGGTCGCGTAGATGGTGCTGCGCTAGACATTACGATTTGGAATAAGTTTGTCGCAGAAAAGAAAGTCGACACAAGCAAAGTTGATGTGTTTTTCACCACGCCGCCCTACTTCAATTACAACTGGTCGGTACATGCCGATATGCCTGCAGCGCAGCGCGAAAAAATAAAGGCAGCCTTATTGGCCTTGAGCATGGATAATGCAGAGGGCAAAGAAATTTTGACCCTGAACCGAGCAACTCGCTACATTGCGACGTCACCTGAAAATTACAAAGGCCTTGAAACTGCCGGACGTAGCGCAGGTCTCATCAAATAGTCCACAGTATTTTCATCAAGCACTTTCGGGTTTCAGATGCGTGTCAGACTCCACCAAGTAACAGGACATCATCCCGCCGCCGAGCCGGATGGGGTGCCCGCTGTCCGTAATCTGAACATTACGATAGAGCCTGGTGAGCAGGTTGCAGTCATTGGTCCTTCCGGTGCGGGAAAGACAACATTCCTCCAAGTCATCTGCGCCGCGATCAAGCCAAGCGCCGGTCAGGTCTGGTTAGATGATACGGATATTTGGTCTTTATCCACAAAAGATCTGCAACAGGTTCGCGGACGTTTAATCTGTGCGCCACAGGTACCACCCTTACCCCCACGACAGCGCGTGGTCACCGCTTTGATTGCAGGGGCACTCCCGGCAATGTCCTTGACGCAAAGCTTAGTGAATCTGATTTACCCGTTAAAAACCTCAGAGGCTTATCAAGCACTCGAGGCCTTTGATGTGCAAGACAAACTCTGGAATCGTGTTGATCGTCTTTCAGGCGGGGAGCGTCAGCGCGTTGGTTTAGCGCGGATATTGATGGCACCCGCTTCGCTTTGGCTCATTGATGAGCCCCTTTCTGCTCTCGATCCCACACGGGCCGAGCAAGCAATTAACTCTCTAGTCGATCGTGCAGCCGCAAGAGGCGTCACGCTGATTACAACCTTGCACCAAGTCGATGTCGCTCGGTCAAAGTTTTCTCGCGTGATTGGACTTCGCGACGGTGCCGTGGCCTTTGATCTGCCGGCCGCTCAAGTCACAAATAGTGAGCTTTCAAAACTTTACGCTCAACACGAGCACGAACTAAGCAATCTTCATGCCCAGCACGACGCGCTCTCCACACCTGCGTGACCCCGCGTGGCTTGGCCGCGTTTTTTGGGCGATGGCAGCTTTTGCTTTGCTTATGCCTGCGCTGGTCGCAACAGAATTTAAGCCTTGGATTTTTTTCGATCCTGACAACCTCAAAGTCAGCATGCGTTTTTTGGCGGATTTTTTTCCGCCTGCGCTTGGCTCTGAGTTTCTATTACTCGTTGTGAGAGAAACGTGGCGTACCGTCGCCATCGCCACAGCAGGCTTGACGCTCGCGATGATCTTAGCGATCCCATTGACGTTAGTCTCAACACGTATCCTGTCGATATCCGCACTTTCTGGTCGAATGCATTTTCTTCCCTCTTGCGTGCGGCAGCTCGTTCGCTGGCTACTCATTTTTTTGCGAAGCATTCCAGAACTCATCTGGGCTCTCGTATTCGTTCGAGTCGTTGGTTTAGGGCCTGCCGCAGGCGTTTTAGCCATTGGCCTC
>CANFEI010000052.1 GCA_947445495.1 Alcaligenaceae bacterium | reverse complement strand
GAGTGCTGCTGCAGGGTATGGTTGAGCAGAGGTGTGTCACGAATATCGCCCCGTACAGCGGTAACAAGTTGGCCCGTAATTTGCTGAATCCGCTGAACCGACTCTGGCTGGCTATTACAGAAATTATCGATAATCACCACGCGATGCCCAACCGACGACAAAGCCACAGCTGTGTGGCTGCCGATATAGCCCGCCCCACCAGTTAGCAAAATATTCATGGTGACTCCACTAGCCCCTTACAATGCGCGTATTGTAAGGGTACTTGTAGAGCTGCACATGCGCCGTGCCGATGTGATTGACCTAATTCTGATTGCTGCAATCTGGGGCAGCTCTTTCTTGTTTATTCGGATGGCGGTGCCAGATTTTGGACCGATTGCCTTATCTGGTCTGCGCACGCTTGCCGGCGGCCTCTTGCTACTGCCGCTACTGTTTTTGCAAGGCAAACTTGGGCTGCTGCGTGCACACTGGGCCGGTATTGTGGTGGTCGGTATGTTTAACTCGGCCATCCCTTTCGTGCTGTTTAACTACGCCACAATCAGCATCCCCTCGGGCACGATGTCGATTATCAATGCCTTGACGCCTCTGTGGGGCGCTGCAGTGGCTTGGCTCTGGCTCAAAGACGTGCTGCCACCTGCCCGATTGCTAGGTTTAATCGTTGGATTTACTGGGATCGTTGTACTGGTGTGGGACAAGTTATCCCTCGGTGCGACGGGCTCGTTACTCGCCGTGCTAGCCGGCGTGGCTGCACCTTCGTTCTATGGTGTCGCGGCAAGTTATACCAAGAAGTATCTGATGGGCGCAGACCCGATTGCTGCGGCCACGGGCTCTCTGATCGCAGCCGGCATCGCGCTACTACCCCTCACGTGGTACACCTGGCCACAGGAGCCCATCAGCACGCAGGCGTGGGGTGCCGTGCTGGCACTGGTCGTGCTGTGTACCTCGCTCGCCTATGTGATGTATTACCGCCTGTTGATGCGCATTGGGCCCTCCAAGGCGCTGACCTGCTCGTTTCTCATTCCAGTATTCGGTGTACTGTGGGGCTGGTTGTGGCTCGATGAGGAAGTGACGCTTAACGTGGTGCTGGGTGGCGGCGTAATTTTGCTGGGGACGGCACTTGCAACGGGGCTGCTGGGTGGCAAAAAATCGGCGCGCAAATCGTCCATCGATCGCACTTAAGTACTACTGCAGCCACACCCTCGCGTCAAGGGTCTAGCAATGTTCAGTTGCAATTTCATGCCTGTGGTATTTGCGTAGCTCGACCGCAAAAACTATTGAAACGCCTTATTTGTTGGCGCAGACTGTGTTTGTTCTATCAACGCTCACAAGCGGTCGCCCCAACTTGAATTGCAATACTGACATGATCAATACACTAAAGTACGCCAAGCGCCTTGAGGCCGCAGGATTTTCTCGAATTCAGGCCGAGGCCCAGGCGCTGGCCATCCAAGATGCCTTTGATGACTCGATGCATCCGTTTGCGACGAAGAGCGATTTAAACATTGCTGTTACTCGGCTTGACGCGAAAATAGACGGTGTTGAAACGCGTCTACGCTCCGAAGTACGTACTCTGGATACAACCTTACGCTCCGAAATAAGTGCTCTGGACACAACCTTACGCTCCGAAATACGTACTCTGGATACAACCTTACGCTCTGCAATAAGCACTCTGGATACAACCTTACGCTCCGAAGTCGGCCGTGTCGAAACAACCCTCGGCTCGTCCATCCGGGAACTGCAGTCAGATATGCGCACGGTTAAGTGGATACTCGGATTGATGGTTCCCGTCCTCATCACTCTGCTCATTCCAGCGATTCAATCGATTTATCTGCAATTGAACGCGAACTAGACAAGATGTCGCTCGCTCATCCTCACTTACGCTGGCATAACGGCAACGCGGTTGCTCTGCTCGAAAACGGGCCAGAGCTTTTTCCGGCGCTTTGCGAGGCGTTCGATGCAGCGCAGAAGAGCATTCATCTAGAGACGTATATTTTTCGTCTGGATGAGGCAGGATTAAAAATACTCGATCACCTCATGCGCGCGGCTGAGCGCGGGGTCAAGGTGCGTGTCGTGCTTGATGGCTATGGCAGCGCACAAGACGATCGCACCATTCAATCCCACTTGCGTACTGTCGGTGCGCAGTGCCGTGTTTACCGACCTGAGCCTAAATATTTAAGCTTTCAGTCCTTTGATTTTTTACGTCTGCGCCGCATGCATCGCAAGACGACTCTGGTAGATGGCCATCTCGCCTTTATTGGCGGCATCAATATCGAGGACGATTACTCTGGTTTGCCTGAGGAGGATCTGCTCGCAAATCGAGAACCGAAAGAACCGCGTTTTGACTATGCCGTGCGGCTGACTGGCCCGCTTGCAATCGAACTGATGCGGGCCCAGGATTTGCTATGGCTGCAAATTGGCTGGCCCTTGTCTGACGAAGCGTTATACGACGACACCTCGGTCAAGGCGCCCGTCACGATCCAGCAGTGGAAGCGCCGGCACATACGTCATCTGCGTCTGCGGCTACTGCGCTTTAAACATGCCGCCTATGCGCGCAACCACTTACCGCACGCACACTACGGTACGATGCGTGCTGCTCTGGTGCTGCGCGATAACCTGCGTTACCGCCGCACGATTGAAGCGGCCTACGTTGCATATATTGCAGCAGCACGCCATGAGATCGTGATCGCCAATGCCTATTTCTTACCCGGGCATAAATTACGTCGTGCACTGATCGATGCCGCAGCACGGGGCGTGCGCGTGCGTCTGCTGCTACAAGGCAAGATTGAATATCGGATGCAGTATCACGCGACGCGCTGGATCTATCAGCAATTTTTAAAATACGGCGTTGCGATCTATGAATACTTACCAAGCTATTTGCACGCTAAGGTCGCGGTGATTGATGGTGTGTCGGTCGTGGGCTCGTCTAATCTGGATCCGTTCAGCTTACTGCTCGCACGCGAGACCAATATCGTTGTGGATGATGCGGCCTTTACTGCCACCCTGATGCACTCACTGGAAAGAGCCTTTGCCCAAGGCAGCCAAATCGTTGAGCCCTCGCTCTATCACGAGCGTTCTTGGTTCGCACGCGCGACAGATGCCTGCGCCTATGTCTTGCTGCGCCTTGGCGTGGCGCTATCGGGCAAGGGTACGCAGTATTAAACGTGCGCACTGTTTAAGGTAACTCTAGCTCAGCAAAAATCGGCGCATGATCTGACAGTTGTGACCACGGGCGCCCGCGCAATACTTTCGCACTGCGCACAGCGAAGCCGCGCTGATAAATACGATCGAGCCTAAGCCAGGGGAATGCCGACGGAAACGTACGCGGCGGCGGCAGCGGGCTCTGAGCCCCCTGTGTCGAGAGCTGATTCATCCGCAGATGTTGTCGACGGAACATCCCTGCGCGAATCTCGTCTGCTGTTTCCCCACGCCAGACACCTCTAAGTTGATGCATAGACTCTCGGAACCTTGGAATCATGCCTTGGGTGCGGGGCGAATGTGCGAATACCTCGTACACACCGAGCTGCTCAACAAAGAATGGAGCGAGCCTATCTTTCCAGTCGTTGAAGTCACCCGCGATCAGCATTGGCGCACCGTCAGGAACCATGCGCTTAATGCGTTCGGCCATCACTTCTATCTGCCGGATACGCCCGCCTGCAAATAGGCCCAAGTGCACGACAAAACAGTGCACCTCGCGCCCACCGACATCGATGACGCCGTGCAACAGTCCGCGCTGCTCAAGTTTATGATCAGAGATATCCTGATTCTCGTAGTTAAGAATCGGGTAACTGGAAAGCAAGGCATTGCCATGATCGGTTTTGCTGCGGATCGCATTGCACCCGTACGCGCAGTCCATACGTAAGGCGGCGGCAAGTGATTCGTGCTGCGCGGTGAGGCGCGCATAGCGATCGTTACGGCCCTGCACTTCTTGTAAAAACAACAGGTCTGGTCGTAAACCATGCAGGCCGAGACGCAGCGCGCTCATCGAATCGCGTCCGGAGAGCGAACGTCCTTTATGAATGTTATAGCTAACGATGCGGAGAAGTGACATGGGGGTCAGGGCGGGTCAATAGGCCCACCCTGCCTATGGCTTACGGCTGTTTGATTTCTGCTTGACGCAAACGGATGTGCAGTTCGCGCAACTGCTTCTCATCGACAGGCGAAGGAGCTTGAGTCAACAAGCACTGTGCACGCTGTGTCTTGGGGAAAGCAATCACATCACGAATCGATTCGGCACCAGTCATCATGGTGACGATGCGGTCCAGACCGAAGGCGATACCACCATGCGGAGGTGCACCATACTGCAAGGCATCGAGCAGGAAGCCAAACTTGAGCTGCGCTTCATCGGCATCAATCTTCAAGGCACGGAATACTTTGCTCTGCACTTCTTCACGATGGATACGAACCGAACCGCCGCCAATCTCCCAACCGTTCAAGACCATGTCGTAGGCTTTTGCGATCGCCTTTGACGGGTCGGTGTCCAAGAGATCTTCGTGACCATCTTTAGGGCTGGTAAACGGGTGGTGCGCCGCGACGTAACGGTCGGCTTCTTCGTCGTATTCAAACATGGGGAAATCAACGACCCACAAAGGCTTCCAAACGCTCTCAAACAAGCCATTGGCACGGCCAAATTCGCTATGACCGATTTTGACGCGCAAGGCGCCGATCGCATCGTTCACAACCTTGGCGCGATCCGCACCAAAGAAAATCAGATCGCCGTCTTGTGCGCCGGTACGCTTAATCATTTCCGCAAGCGCAGCGTCGTGCAGGTTCTTCACGATGGGCGATTGCAAGCCATCACGGCCCTTGGCGAATTCGTTGACTTTGATCCAGGCCAACCCTTTCGCGCCGTAGATCGCGACGAACTTGGTGTAGTTGTCGATTTCGCTCCGCGAGATCGAACCACCTAGTGGCACACGCAAAGCAACAACTCGACTACCTTCGGTGGTAGCGGCTTGGGCAAAGACTTTGAAATCGACATCTTTCATGACGTCGGTCAGGTCCGTGAACTCAAGCTTGACGCGCAGATCAGGCTTATCTGACCCGTACAGACGCATCGCTTCGCTGTAAGGCATGATCGGAAAGGTCTCTGCGAGATCAACGTTTTGTACGGCTTTGAACACGTGGCGAATCATCGACTCAAAGATCGCACGGATTTCTGTTTCGTTCAGGAAGGAAGTTTCGCAATCGATCTGGGTAAATTCAGGCTGACGATCGGCACGCAAGTCTTCGTCGCGGAAACACTTTGTGATCTGATAATAGCGATCAAAGCCCGACACCATCAACATCTGTTTAAAGAGCTGTGGCGACTGTGGCAAGGCGAAAAACTCACCCGCGTTCACGCGTGAAGGCACGAGATAATCGCGCGCGCCTTCGGGTGTGCTCTTGGTGAGCATGGGAGTTTCGATATCGATAAAGCCGAGGTCATCCAGAAACTTACGCACTTCGATCGAGACGCGATAGCGCAACATCATGTTGCGTTGCATCTGACCACGGCGCAAATCCAGTACGCGATGGGTCAGGCGTGTGGTCTCGGACAAGTTTTCGTCATCGAGCTGGAAGGGTGGGGTCACCGAGGGGTTGAGGATCTCAACTTCGCGGCAGAGGATCTCGATTTCACCAGACGCCAAGTCGCTGTTGCTTGTACCTGCAGGACGCTCGCGCACCAGACCGGTTACACGAATACAAAATTCATTGCGCAGGCGCTCTGCCGTCGCAAAGCCTTCGGCATTATCTGGATCAAACACAATCTGCGCCAGACCCGCGCGATCGCGCATGTCAATGAAGATGACGCCGCCATGATCGCGACGACGATGTACCCAGCCAAAAAGGGTAACGGTTTGACCGAGATGGTCACGACAAACCTGGCCGGTGTAGCAGGTACGCATGCAAACTCCAAAAGATCGAACGAGACAGATCTAACAAAAATTAATCGAATACTTAAGACTTCAACAAACTTATTGCTTGGGGAGGGCTGGCGCCACGACACCCATGGAAACAATGTACTTCAGCGCTGCATCAACCGACATATTGAGCGGTTTGATTTCGCTGCGCGGCACGATCAATAAAAATCCGGCCGTCGGGTTTGGGGTGGTGGGTACAAACACACTGACATGCTCGCCCGATAAGTGGTCGGCAACCTCACCGCTTGAGGTGCCAGTCAAAAACCCGATGGACCAACAACCTGCGCGTGGATATTCAACCAGCACGGCCTGACGAAAGGCTTGGCCATTCGGTGCCAGCAAGGTATCACTCACTTGCTTGACAGAGGTATAGATCGAGCGAACAAGCGGGATGCGACCGAGAACGGCCTCCCAGAAGCGCAAGATACTCCGGCCTAAAAAGTTAGCCGCAAAAATCCCGGTGACAAACAGCACCACCAAGACGACGACCACCCGAAAGCCAGGGATGTCTCGGCCAAACAAGGCCTGCGGAGACAAGAAACTGGGCACCACGCTTTCAAGGGTGTTGACCAACACACTCAGCACCCAAACGGTAATCACCACGGGCGCCCAAACGAGCAGCCCTGTGATGAAGTATGTTTTGAAGGCGCGCATGATGTAGCGGGTGCGGCGGCTTAAGGCGCGCTGCTACCCGAGCTTGAGCCCGAGGAGCTGGATGAGCTGGAGGCGGCAGGTGCAGCAGGCGTACTGGCCGGGGCAGCGGTGTTTGAACTGTTGTTTGAACTGCTACCTGAGCTGCTACTTGCGCTGCTACTTGCGCTGCTATTTGCGCTGCTATTTGATGCGCCGTTTGAACCGCTCGCTGCCGCACCAGACGCAGCGCCTGAGCCGGCATCGGAGGACGCAGCCGCGCTGCTGCTCTCGCTGGCGGCAGGCTTGGCGTCAGCCGCCGAGGTGCCGGGGGCGACCTCGGCTTTCTTGGCGCCACCGCTGCTGTTGTTACGAAAGTCGGTGACGTACCAGCCCGAGCCTTTAAGCTGAAAGCCCGCAGCGGTGACCTGCTTGGCGTAGGTCTCTTGATTGCACTGGGGACAGACGGTTAAAGGCTTGTCAGAAATCTTTCGAAGCACGTCCTCGGCATGGCCGCAGGCGGTGCACTTGTAAGCGTAGATTGGCACGATCTTCTTTGAGGCAGAGAATTCAAGGGAAAGCTTTGTATTTTAACGGCTTTTTCGCTAATCCCTTGCGCCGGCGCGGATTATGACGCTTTATTAGCGCCCTTTTTGTGTGGAATGGCCTCGACCCCAGCCCACTGCTCGAACAGG
>CANFEI010000051.1 GCA_947445495.1 Alcaligenaceae bacterium | reverse complement strand
GTAGTGAATCTTGTGCCAGTTTTCCATTGCAGCGGACCAGCGCATCAAATGCGCGGTAGTCAGTGGACCTTTTTCAAGGCCGGGTAGCTCTAGACCAACCGCGATATCTTCAAAATAAGGTGTTTTACCAAGCGCCATTTTATTTTCTCCGAATCTGTGTACGGCGTGTGCGAATCAGCAGCTCGCCGGTTCCTGTGCGGTATTCCGACTCGGTCACGACCAGAACAATCGGACCTTTACTGGTTTCTTTTTCAACGATGTCAGCGTAGTGAGAGACTAACTTCACTGTTTCGCCGCGCAAGGCATAACGGAAAAATTCGATCTCAGAGCCGCCATTCAGTAACGCGTAGCCATTAAGTGGCTCAATATTTGGTAAGCCTTGTGAGCTCGTGGCGGCGACGATCCCGTCGAAGTCTGGATTGCGCGCATTGGCTTGAATAGGATCTTCGGTCCCCATCGGTCGACGAAACAAATGGGTTGGAAACAATGGAGGTGCGACGGGGCCCCCATAGCGTTCGTTATTCGGGCAGGGTTTTGCAAAAATTGGATCGTCATACATGATCGCTTGCGCGTAACGACGCACAGCGCCTTGTTCAACCGGATCGCACGCGACCTCGGTTTCTGACCTCATGCCGATATACTTTCTTAGTGATTCGGAAAATGTAGACATACTAAACCTCTCTAGTTAAGTACAGCCAGTAATGATCATCGTTTCACGGTAGTCGTGGCCAATCAATTAATCGAGACCTTGGCATCAGTTGTGATTTTGCGCCAGCGCTCAATATCGGCACGCACAAACTCGCCAAACTCTTTCGGCCCTAATGGTGCAGCAAGTACGTCTGCCCCAGACTTAATCATTTGATCTCGTACTTGGGGCGCTGTCATGACTTTGGTGATTGCCGCATTAAGTTTTTGCAGGCGGTCTTCGGGGACACCTTTGGGCGCACAGATGCCGTTAAATCCTGTGATTAAAAAGCCAGGTAAGGTTTCACCAATCGTTGGTATATCGGGCAATTGTGAGCCGCGCTCAGCCATTACAAAGCCCAGTGCACGTAGCCGGCCCGATTGGATAAACGGCAGCGCTGGTTGCAATACGGCGAATGACATCGAGGCCCTACCCGCGATAACATCAGCGAGTGATGGCGCGCTGCCCTTGTATGGAATATGCAGCATATCGACGTTCGCAAGCTGCTTGAACAGTTCGCCGGCCAAATGCCCGGGGCTGCCGGCGCCATACGAAGCGAAGGTCAGTTTCCCAGGTTGCTGTTTAGCTAAGGCAACTAATTCCGCAACGCTCTTTACCGGAATATCTGGATTAACCACCAAGATTAGACTTGCACCTAAATGCATGGTGACCGGCGTGAAGTCCTTAAGGGTATCAAAGGGCAATTTGTACAAGCTTGGGTTTGTCGTGAACGAAGTGGTACAAAGTAAAAGCGTGTAGCCGTCAGGTTCTGCCTTTGCAACGGCTTCAGTGCCGATAATGGTATTGGCTCCGCCCTTGTTATCAATCACAACAGGCTGACCGAACTCTTCTGTCAGTCCCTTTGCCATGACCCGAGCAACCGTATCTGAGCCGCCACCAGGAACAAAGGGCACAACGATTTTGATGGGTTTATTGGGATAGCCTTGCGCCGATACGGATGCAACGAAGCCACAAAGTGACAGCGATAAGGCGGTCAGACTGATCAGCCGTGATGGAAGGCGTTTGATACGAGTCAGCATGGTCTCTTTCCTCTCGCGCTTGACCTAACGGCGGCTAACGCTTGAACGGTTAAATTAAGTTTTTCCGGCAAGATATCTTTGTGGGCTCATCGTAAATTTCGTGCGGCAACCAAGAGAACACAAGAAGTACCATTCGCCGTCGTGAAATTGCCGAGTGCCTTTTGATGGATCAACTTCTTTCGCACCAAAAGCCGTCTCTCCGGTTTTAGAATCTGCGCCTTCGATATCAATGTTTTTTGAACACACCGGACATTTCATAAAAGATACTCCATCCAAAATTATTTAAGCAGCGAGGGGTGGAACGGGTCTGCCTAATATGACATTGCCCGGAATATCTAGCAACGCATGCGCAATCCGTTCACGGTGCTCGAATGTCGTGCCGAGTCGCATAGACCACGCTGTGATTCGTCTTAACCAAAGGTGTAGATCAAACTCCATCATGAAGCCGATCCCCCCATGAATAGATTGAGAGTTGCGTGCGACAGCGGGACATTTTTCGTTACAAAACGCTTTCGCTTGTGACACTTCAACCTGCGCAGGCAGTCCATTGTCCATTTTCCAAAGGGCCTCGTAGGCAAGCAACTCGCCGCCGTCGATCCAAATGATCATGTCGGCACACATGTGTTGTATGGACTGAAACGCACCAATTGGCTGACCAAACGCTTCGCGGAACTTTGCGTGGTCAATAGCCATTTCGGCATCCATACGCGTTGCACCTAACATCTGAGTGCAAAGCAAGACCGTCGCTAAGTCGAGCAACTGTTCCATGACAGCCCAGCCGTTATGTAGCTCCCCAATCAAGGCGGACTTCGGTACACGAACCTGATTAAATACCACCTCGCACTGTTGATCTTTGGCCAGTGTACGTAATGCCGTAGGCGAGATTCCGTTGGCTTTTGTATCCACTAAAAACAGTGAAAGGCCCTTGCTGGATGAGCTTGAGGCAGAAGTTCGGCATGCGACGAGGCAGTGGCTTGCTGCTAAAAAATTGTCTACGAAGAGTTTTCGGCCGCTCAAGATAAAGTTCTCGCCGTCCGCACTGGCGGACATTTTGACTGACTCGGGTACGAATCGCGGATCGTCTTCCGAAAACGCCCAGGTCAAAATCGTCTTGCCAGCTGACACGCTCGGAAGGATCTTTTCGCAAACCGTCTTGTTTGCGTGACGAGCAAGAGTGATCGCTGTCACGGCGGTGCTGTGCAAGGGCACGGGTGCCACGGCACGCCCCACTTCCTGCAGAACCAAGCCTAGATAGGCAAGTGGAAGGGCTTGTCCGCCGTACTCTTCTGGCAGACACATTCCTGGCCATCCCATCTCGGCGCACTTTGCCCAGAGCTCAGGGGGATAGCCGATCGGATCAAGTTCCATCTTTCGCACCAGGGCGGTCGAGCATTCTCCATTGAGAAACTCTCTGGCGCTTGTGGCAACCATTTGTTCTTCTTCAGTTAGCAATACATCCATGATTCTTTCCTGTAGCGAGTGCTTTATTTTGATTTTGCGCGACGTGAGGAGGGCAGCTCAAGCCCTCGCTTTGCCACCTGATCCCGCATAATCTGGACGCTGCCATGATTGATGCCCGACTGAAACGCACCCATCGTGTTGTGCGCAAAGACGCCTTTTTCAACTGCGTGGGGAGATCCGTTCAGTAGCGTCGCGTAAGGCCCGAGCATTTGTGTGATGGCTTCCGTTGTGCGCACGCCGTGCTCAGGCGACCATACTTTTTCGGCTGAACCTTCGTATGTGAAGTTGCCGCCGTGTTCGACGATAGACATACTGCGCATGGTCATGAGGCGGCAGATCTGCCCCTCTATCCAAAGCTCCGCAACCTTGTCACGAATAGCAGGATTTTTTGCAGGCGAATAATCGCCAAACGAATTGGACTTGATCCAATTCACAATGTCTTCATCGCGACGTACAGAACGAAGATAACGAGATGCCCCAACGCGGTCCAGATTCAAGCCCATCGAGCCCACACGCCACCCTTGATTCTCACGACCTAATAAGCAGGACTCATGGATACGGGCGTTTTCAAAAAATACTTCGTTACTACGCGCATCCCCGTAGGTGGTGCCGCGCGGCGCACGAGGATTATTTTGAATCGTCCAGAGTGGCCGCACCGTCAAGCCTGGCGTATCCATCGGGAAGAGAAAAATCGAAATGCCGTCGTGTCGCGCGGCCTCTGGGTCTGTGCGTGCCATCAAATACATATGCGTGGCGGTATGCGCCGCCGTGGTGTACATCTTTTGACCGTTGATGACGAAATGATCGCCATCACGCGCAGCCCGACATCGCAGGGCGGCCAAGTCGGCACCCGCATGTGGTTCAGTAAAACCTAACGCAAAGGTGTATTCCATTGCAATCAGTTTTGGCAGGTAGTGACGCTTTTGCTCTTCAGTGCCGGCTGCGATGATCGCGGGCGCACCACTGCCAGCCAAGCTGACCTGGATACCGGCGCGCTGAAACTCTTCCTCGATGATATTTTGGCCAACGCGATCGCCACCACCACCACCATATTCTTTGGGGTAGCTATAGCCTAGCCAGCCACGCTCACCGATCCTTTTGAAGACCGAACTGACTAAGGGTCCTTTTTTCCCAGGGTGACGCTCGCTTTTTCCGTTTTCGAGTGCCTCTTCGTCGGCATCGAGCTCCGCATACACTTCGGCGGTCAAATTGACGCGAATGAAATCAAGAACCTCTTTGCGAAGAGCTTCTTGCTCTTTGGTATACCCAAAATCCACTGTGTGTCTCCCTAGAATGCAGTGTTGACTAAATTTGTTTTATCGATAGTCAAGAGCGCCTATTGTTCTTTTTGATTTGACGGCACTTTGTTGGAATTTATCCTAGCATAAAGGTTCGCTCGAATCACCCTATTTCAGAGGGCTAAGGTAAATAGCTGGAGGTTTTCAAAATATGGACTTCCTCGGTTTCAACAGCGTGACCCGAGGGGCGCGATGCTAAGGTTGACCCGCGACAAGACAAAATCTTTTTGATGGAGACTCAAAAATGAAAATACTGTTTTTTGATGATTTCAAGCTTGGCATTTTGAAAGGCGATCAGGTGGTCGATGTCTCTGCCGTTGTGGCAGACATCCCCCGTTTGGGACCGCATGACCTCATCAATGGGCTGATTGCTCAGTTTGAGGCGTATCGTCCGAAGATTGAGGCATTCGTCCGCGGTGCGACGGGCGTGCCAGTCGCCTCGGTGCGTATTCGTCCTCCGCTGCCCAAGCCTGGCCATATCGACTGTATGGCGGTTAATTACATGGAAGATGGCACGCGCAGCGAGCCCGCTCCCATCAACGCCTTTCAAAAGGCGCCGGGCGCCATCATCGGCCCTGGCGATGCAATGGTATTGCCTGATGTCCCAGCGACTATTTTTGAGGGGGAGGCGGAGATTGCACTGGTGATTGGTAAGCGCGCCACCAATGTCGCAGCAAAAGATGCGATGAAATATATTTTTGGCTATGTGAACTTCATCGATGGCTCGGCTCGGGGACTTGGTCCGGAAGGTAATATTTTTTTCAAAATGAAGTCGCGCGATACGTTCGCACCGATTGGGCCCTACATCGTCACGGCCGATGAGATTCCTAATCCACAAAAATTACAAATTCGCTTGTGGAACAACGGCAAGCTCATGCAGGATTTCAATACCGACGACATGGCGCACAATATTCCTCGCTGTATCGAGTGGATCAGTTCGATTCACACGCTGGAGCCTGGCGATATTGTTGCCACGGGTACCAACCACCGCGGCCTCAATCCCTTTATGGATGGAGACGTCATTGAGCTGGAAACAGAGGGCTTGGGACGCTTGAAGATACAGGTGCGAGACGATTTAAAACGTACCTGGGCTCGTCAAACGCGGCTCGAAAGACAAGAGGCTAAGTCACCTGGCGTGCACACCCCGCAATTAAGTGGGAAGTACACGCCGGCGGCTAAGTAGTCACAACACACGACTCAACGCGTGGGGCTTAGCTCCACGCTTTTTGAGCGACTGCGCTTCGGGCAGCGATACGTCCGAACGCAAAGCATTCACCGATATTGCCAGTACCTTGGTAGAGATAGCTGAAAATTGAACCGAGTTCGCCCGCGCTATACAAGCGTGGAATGGGCGTTCCATCAGGTCGAACGATTTCAGCGCGGGCATTACGGCGTGGCCCACCTTGGGTATTGAGCATCGAAGGTGAGAGCTCAACGGCATAGAATGGACCTGCGCCAAAGGGTTGGAACATTTTGGTTCGACCGCAGTCCGAGTCTGCCCCCGCCGCGACCAGGCCGTTCCAGCGTGCCGCAGTTTGATCTAGGCTACCTTCGGGCAAGTCGAGGAGCTTTGCCAGAGCAGCTAAGGTGGGTGCAGTTTTGATCCAGCCTTTCGCTAATTCTGTTTTGTTGTCTTTACTCCAGGTGTAGCCGCTCATGATTTGGGTCCAGCCATGGGTTGGCTTTCCGTCATAAATCGGACCGTCACTCATCATTGCTTGATCGAAGACCATGTACATCGGGCAGGGCGTGCGCAGCGCGTACCATTTGCCATGGTGCTCAACTTTGCCATGCCTTGTTTTGTACTTTTCGTCCGTAAAGCGTTTGCCATCTGGCCCCACGACTACCATCCCACCTGCTGGCTCGTGGGAAAAATGCAGCGCCATCATCGAAAATGTTGTGGGGTAGTCTGGCACCTTAAGCGCCATCGACGGACCAGCAAAGTTATTCATATGCCACAGGTCAGCACCCAGCTCCATCGCCATACGCACACCATCACCCTCGTTGAAAGGGCTACCCGATGTATAGCAATACGGCACACCAGTGAGGTAGTTACGAATCATCTCTTGATTATTTTCAAAGCCCCCACAGGTTAAAACAACACCCTTGCGCGCCTTGATATTGATAGACTTGCCTTTCTGGTTCGCCACCACGCCGATGACTTCCTGCGTCAAGGGATCTTGAACCAAGCGCGTGGCCGGACACTCGTACCGCACTTCAATGGGCCGCACGCGCACAGCTTCAGCCAACATTTCCCATGTTTTTGAATAGCCAAGAATGTCGCCGTGGTGAAACTTGTGTACCGAATCGGCTCCTGGGAGGTCGGGGAACTCGATCCCCACCTTATGTTGATGTTCTTGCGGGTCGCCGCCAATGGATGACAGCCACTCGTTGTTCTTACACATTTCTTCGGCCCAGACCTTAACCATGTCTTGTGGCACGGTATAGGGGCCACACAGGGCATTTAGATAGGTGGCTGCACCTTCAGGCGTTGAGGTATTGAGATAGCCTTGAGCAGCGACCCGAGTGTTGCCGCCCTCTTGCCCCTCTGGTGCCTTGTCTAACAAGATGACAGAGGCCCCTGCTTCTACTGCAGTAATTGCTGTGGCTGCACCCGCCCCACCAAAGCCCACAACGACCAAGTCGGCCGTTGCATCCCAAGTAATATTTTTGGGGTTAGTTTGCTTCATATTCTGATCCTGTTTCGTTTATCTAAGTGTCATGCCAGCTTCGGTAAAATATTTTTTGTACCACTCAATTTCAGCGGGAAATTTATCTTGTACAGACTTGCCATCCTCGTAGGCATAGTCGAGATTATATTTGTCTAGCAGCTT
>CANFEI010000050.1 GCA_947445495.1 Alcaligenaceae bacterium | reverse complement strand
TTCACCGGATCAGGCGCAAGGAAACCGTCAATGTTGTCTGCGCGTAAATTCGCTACCATCTCGGGCGGTGGGACCACACGGATTTGTACATCGCGGTCTGGATCGATACCATTTTCTGCGAGGTAATAGCGCAACAAGTAGTTATGCATCGAATAGTCGAAAGGTACAGCAAACTTAAAGCCTTTCCAGTCTTTGGGATTGCGCTTGTCCTTATGCTTAGTCGCCAAGGTGATGGCTTGGCCATTGACGTTCTCGATGGCTGGCACGGTGTACGCGGTCGGTGTCGCACCCACGCCTAACGAAATAGCCAACGGCATGGGCGAGAGCATGTGAGCCGCGTCGTATTCTTTATTCAAGGTCTTATCGCGAATGACTGCCCAGCCCGCGGTTTTAACAACCTCGACACTGAGCCCCTGCTTTTTATAAAAGCCCATCGGGTCCGCCATGATGATTGGCGTGGCGCAGGTGATTGGGATAAAACCAACTTTTAGGTTTGGCTTTTCAAGCTTGCCGCCCTGCGCAAAGGCCTCTTTGGCCAAGGCCAAGGGAAAAACAGACGACAACGCCGCAAGCGCGGTCGGTGCGCCGACGGCCTGCAGAAAACGACGACGTAACGCGTCTTGGGGAAACATCGCGCGCATCACTGCTTGTTCAACAACTCGGTTTTGTTGCGCTTCGAGGGAATTAGCGCTCGAAACAGACAAGCTTGCCTGATGGGCAGCGTCCGACTCATGTTGACCGCACGCACAACGCAACCGCACTTTCGAATCAAATGGATTTGAGAAAATCGACATACCGTGCACCCCTTTGGTTGAAGAATCTACAAGGGGTACCGCAAGTTATGTGCCAGCTTTACAAAAACGCCTCATGGGTGGGCATTTAAGCGATTTAAGCAAAGAGCGTGCACGTCGCAGTGCGCAAATGCACCGAATCGGTGCCAAACAGATCAGAGGCGACCATATCGGTGCAAGCTAGTCTTACTAATCTTGCAAATCGATCACGACCGGTTGGTGGTCTGAAGCTTGCGTCTCTTGGTCGACGACCAGGCTTTGCACGCGCTGACCTAACGAAGGACTCACAAAGAAGAAGTCACAGCCTACGGGCTCGGGACCGTAGGTCCGATCAAAGATTCTGAAGGTAGCAGGATAGGGCTTACCGGGATGCAAGAGATCCCACGCGTTGACCCAGGCCCCGGCTGCGCCAGGCTCTACGACAGACGCGTGCTCGGTGCTGTCGTATTCAAAGTTAAAGTCGCCACAGAGCAAGGCATCCATCGTGTGGGGCTTGGTCTCATAGGGTGAGCCAGGCTTTGGCTGGGGGGGCTTAGCTGCCAAGGCGCACGTATGCAAGTGGAGCTCTCTTAAGGCGCGCGCTTGAGCATGCCGCGCCGCCACGTTGTAGTACTCAAGATGCGTCGTCATCATGCGCACGGGCCCCCAAGGGGCTTGCAAGGTGCAGTCCAATGCAATCCGGGGCATGCTGGGCTTGGGTTCAGTACCCTCCACCGGTGGATGAGGTAGCGCGAAATGCTGTATTTGCCGAACCGGCACGCGCGAGGCGATGACATTGCCAAATTGTCGGCGAAAGCCACCGCATGGAGAGAGCTCATCGACGGCCGGACTAAAGATGACTTCAAAACCAGGCAGCAACGCTTTGAGCGCCTTGATCTGATCAGGCTCAGTTGCACCGGTCAGGTCCTGGTAGTTCACTGCCACCTCTTGCAGGCAGATTGCATCAAAGTCAGACATGCTGCGCGCGTGCTTAATCACGCGTGCGGCGTCGACGACGTCGTCGAGGCCTTTAAACCATTGCACGTTCCAAGTCAGAATCTTCATTACGTGTCTACCTTCACTTAATGCCTGCGCGCATAAACGATTGGACAAATTGCCGCTGAAAAATCAAGAACCCGATCAATAACGGCCCAGAGGTTAATAACGTGGCGGCGGTAATGATGGACCAATCAATCCCTTGGTCCGTCGACGAGAAAACCTGCAACCCTACCGTTAAAGGTCTCGATTCGACTGAGTTGCTGACAATCAGAGGCCATAAAAAATTATTCCAATGATGGCTCACCGACACCAAAGAGAACGCCAAATACACGGGCTTAGCCAAGGGTATGTAAACATGCCGCAGGATCTGCATGGTGGAGGCACCTTCCATCGCGGCGGCCTCGACCAGCTCTTTGGGGATCGTTTTAAACGTTTGCCTGAGCAAAAATATCGCAAAGGCGGAAGCAAAATAGGGCAATCCGATTCCAAACAAGGTATCCACAAGCCCGAGATGGGTCAGTGTTTGGTAATTACGCACCAAGAGAATCTCGGGCATCACCATCAACTGTACGAGTACTAACGAGAACAGTACGTTTTTGCCAAAGAACTCAAATCGAGCAAACGCATAGGCCGCGAGTGTGCACAACACCAGTTGCATACATAGAATGGTCGCGACCAACACCGTGGTGTTTAAAAAATATCGCGCAAACGGTGCAGCCTCCCAGGCGGCCCGAAAATTATCCATCGTGAGCGGCGCAGTCAAGATCAGCTTGGTCGCAAACTCAGACGGATGAATCGCAGCCCACACCGCATACAGCAGCGGACTAATCCACACCAAGGCCAATACCCACGCACCAATGGTCGATAAGACTGAGGTATCCGCCCCCAGCGAGCGTCCTTGAGTATTAGGGCTTGTGAGGGCTTGGCTCATCGGTAATGCGTCCGGCGATCCAGCACAAAAAACTGCAACAACCCCACCAGCGCCAAAATCGCGAGCAACACTGCAGTGAGTGCCGAGGCATACCCTCGATCCCAAAACTTAAAGCCGACCTCATACAAATAGAACAAGAGCAAGGACGAGGCGTTATCGGGACCGCCTTTGGTCATCACAATAATATGGTCAACCATCCGGAAAGCGTTAATCAGAGCGTTGACCAGGACAAAGATCGTCGTGGGCATCAACAAGGGCCACTGCACACGTCTAAAAAAATACCAGGCGCTTGCGCCTTCAATCTGCGCAGCCTCTTTATAGCTGGGGCTTAAGGTCTGGAGCGCCGCCAAATAAAAAATCATAAAAAACCCGGCTTCTTTCCAGATGGCCACAACGATCACGGAGCCGAGCACCAAGCTGGGATCGCCGAGCCAATTTTGGCTCGCCACACCGAAGAGTTGCAACACCTGGTTAATCAACCCATAACCAGGCGTATAGAAAAAGATCCAGATGTTGGCCACAGCGATCATGGGCAACACCGTGGGTAAGAAATAGGACATACGCAAAAACTGTCGGCCAGCGATTTTGTCATTGACCCACAACGCCATCGCAATGGATAACGCAATCGAGACAGGAATGGTCACTAAGGCAAACCAAAAATTATTGCGTAACGACTTCCAGAACGTGGGGTCGTCCATCATCACTGCGTAATTTTCGAGCCCGACAAAGACTGCGGCACGACCGGCGCGTGGCGTCGACATTAAACTGTCGAGCAACGTGCCGATCGCCGGATAGTGCGTGAAACCCACCAAAAAAATAAAAGCGGGCAACAGCAACAGATAGGCGTGTATGTGACGCAGTCCTACATGCATTTACTTATAACCGCGCAATAACCGATTGGCTTCAGTTTGTGCATCCTTCATTGCTTGGGCGGGCGTCTTGGCACCCGTCAAAGCAGCCTGCAGGCCATCGTTCAGTGCCTTGGTGACGCGCTGGTTGTCGTGTGTGGACAATTCAGCGACAGCGTGGGGCAACTGATCACGTGCGACGAGTGCTGGCGGGAAATCTGCGGCATATTTTTTAAGTGCTGCAGTCTCGTAGGATGCCGGCGATACCGCAACATAGCCAGTGTCAATACTCCACTGCGCGGCACGCTCTGGTTGTGTGAGCCATTGTGCAAACTTAAACGCACCAGCTTGTTCCGCAGCAGTCGCTTTCTTAAAGATAAAGAAATTACCGCCACCAGTGGGTGAGCCACGGCGCTCACCGGCGGGCAACATCGCGACACCAAAATCAAACTTGGCGTTACTGCGAATGTTGGTCAGGTTGCCGGTCGTTGTCCAAATCATGGCGGCTTTACGCTCCAGGAAGTCGCGTGGGGTGGTGCCCCACTCCACCACGCCTGGAGGATGAATGCCGTGCTTGCGCGACAGGTCTACCCAATATTGCAATGCCTCGACGACTTTCGGATCGTCATATTTCACAGCGTTACCCGCTGCGTTGGCCAAGATCCCACCGTTTTGTGTACTGAAACCCTGGAACAACCAGTAAGGGAAGCCACTGGAAGGAACTTGAATGCCCCACTGGGTGACATTGCCGCTTGCATCTTTTTTGGTCAGCTTCTGACCCATGCTGATGGTCTCAGCCCAAGTTTGTGGTGGCTTGTTTGGATCAAGACCTGCTTCTTTAAACAACTGTTTGTTCCAATACAGCACAACCGTCGAACGCTGAAAGGGCACGCCCCAAGTTTTATTATCAAACTGACCGTTCAACAAGAAGGCTGGGAAAAAGCTTTTGAGCCACGCACGGTCGGCATCAGTTTTGACGAAATCATCGATCGGCGCAATGGCACCCTCGTCAGCCAACGTAAAGGTATCGGTCGACAACAGAATCGCGGAAGTGGGCGGCTTACCTGCTTTATGTGCCGTCAACACTTTAACGATCGTCTCTTGATACGTACCCGAATAAACCGGTGTGACGTTATAACTGGGGTTCTCTTTATTAAACTGCGCCGCATAGCCGTCAATGATCTTTGTGATCGGACCACCCACAGCTATCGGGAAATAAAACGACACTTCAGTCTTCTGCGCAAACGCAGCAGCACTCATACACAGACCTGCTGCAACCGCTGCAGCGCGTATCCACGTTTTCTTCATAACGATCTCCTTAAAGTTCAACTAACAATACGTAAACCATCTTGACCAAACCAATGCAGGCTTGCCTCTTCCCAACCCAACTGAATCTCACCATGCACTTGCTGTGCGTGTTTACCTTCGGCTCGCACGACAATCAATTGCAGCCCTGCTTTAGCGTGCAGCATTAAATCTGCACCCGTAAACTCTCTTTGTTCCACAGGTAGCCTGTACTGACCACCTAAACGCACATCCTCAGGACGAATCCCGACATGGGTTGCCCCGGTGGGCACGTTTAACGAAATCTCTGTGCCAGCGATCTTGCCCTGAGCAAGCTCCAACATATTCATCCGCGCACTGCCAATAAACTGTGCTGCAAAACGCGTGGCAGGTTTTTGATAAATGTCCGTCGGCGTGGCGACCTGTTCAATACGACCGTCGCGCAACAACACAACGCGATCCGCCATACTCATTGCTTCGGTCTGATCGTGGGTGACATAGACGACAGAGAGCCCAAGCTTTTTTTGTAAAGCACGTAACTCGTGACGCATCTCTTGACGCAACTGCGCATCCAGGTTGGACAACGGCTCGTCCATCAAGCAGAGCTTGCTGTCTGCCACCAAGGCGCGAGCCAGAGCAACACGCTGCTGCTGACCGCCCGAGAGTTCACCAGGCTTGCGTGCTTGCAAATGACTCAGGCTTAACAAATCCAGCGTACGCGCGAGACGTGCGGCGATATCTTGGCTACTGACACGACGGATCTTCAGGCCAAAGACGACGTTCTCTGCGACCGACAAATGGGGAAACAAGGCGTAGTTCTGAAACACCATCGACACGCCACGTTGCGCAGGAGCCGCATCCGTGACATCGCGATCGAAAATTTTGATGCGTCCAGACGTAGGAGTTTCTAAACCCGCGATCAAACGCAAGGTAGTGGTTTTCCCACAACCGGAGGGCCCGAGCAAAACGGAAAACTCGCCTTGCTCAAGTGACAGGTCGCTTGGGTATAAGGCGGCGGTTGCCCCCCAACTTTTTCCTACCTGATCAAACCGAACCGCTGTCATAGTTGAAGATCGCTCTGTTGGCTGACTCGCATTGCGTTCAATGGTAGTCCATGTCTTGAACATTGGATTCAGCGTATCAACGTCAAATGACATTTATGTTGCAACGCAAAACGGTGATACATTGAGGCGGTGAACCAAGCCCCTCAAAAAATACGCGTCTGGGATTTACCCACCCGACTTTTTCATTGGCTGCTCGTAGTCTGCGTGGTCGGTGCCCTCGTGACCGTTAAGCTTGGCGGTAACTGGATGCAATGGCACTTGAACTTTGGCATCGCGACACTTGCCCTGCTGGTGTTCCGTGTCGTGTGGGGCCTGATCGGTCCGCGCTACGCCCGCTTCAACTCTTTTTTGCCGAGCATACGCGCTGCTTGGGGTCATCTACGCCACGCCTCGACCACGCACACGCGACAAGCTGGACACAACCCGTTAGGCGCTTGGTCGGTCTACACGATGCTTATGTTGTTACTCGTGCAAACGAGCACCGGGCTATTTGTCAGCGACGACATCATGTATCAAGGCCCGTTGTCCGTCTTGGTTAGCAACGATTTGGTTGCGCGACTTACGAGCGTGCACAAACTGGGCGAGTGGGGAATCTTCGCGATGCTTGGTCTGCATGTTGTTGCCATCTTGGTCTACAGCTTTAAAGGTCACGGACTGATCGGACCGATGATCCATGGCGACGCAAACACCCAGCAACTGCTGGTGAACACCGCCCCCACAGAAGACGATTGGCGTGTGCGCACCGGCGCGTTGATTCTGGCCGGACTCTTAGCGTGGGTTGCTTGGTGGTTATCGACTGCACAATTTGGTAGGATCTTGAGCTGAGTCAAAAATACAGCCAGTATGCGCAAACTCTGTTGCCGTTTTTACAGGGCTAAACAGTTATTTTTTGGCACGATACGAATCGTGACAGGCTTTACAGCTTGCCCCCACGTCGCCGGCTGCAGAACGCAGCTTGTTCAAATCACCTGAATCCGCTGCAGCCGACAATTGCACGACAGCCGCTTCGAATTTTTGCTGAGCAGCTTTAAAACCCGCAGCGTCAGACCAGATTTCAGGCTTTGCGCTGCTTGTCCCCTGCGTGCCTGCAACAAACGCTGTCCAGGGCAAGGTCGACAAGGTTTGAATCACGGCAACGTTCGCCTTCACCGCAGCGACATCAAAGGCCACTTGGCCTTTCAGCACAGGCTGCAGTCGGCTCATGTGTGTGCCCAGCAGAGACAAGGCAGACTGTCGATACTTAATCGCATCTTCGGCCTTTGCGAACTGTGCGTGCGCCGAGCTCATCCAAAGCGGTGCACAGAGAGCTGTTGCTGCCAGTACGAGCGTTAGTTTTTTCATCTTGCGGCTCCGAAATGGAAGATAGCGTTAGGGAAAACTTATTTAAGATACAAGGGCCAATTTGTGTGCCAAACCGATATAGGTACGGGGTGTCATCGCAAGCATACGAGCCTTTGCGTCGGCAGGCAAC
>CANFEI010000049.1 GCA_947445495.1 Alcaligenaceae bacterium | reverse complement strand
GTCACGCACACAACTGCTGCCAGGCTTGCTGCGGCCGCACCTGCCGACGCTAATGCGGCACGTCGCAGTGGTGCACTCGTGGCGTTTTCAAGCGCCGTGCGCGAAGAAGCAGACGCGCTCAAGACGTTTTTGTCTGAGAATCTGTATCGCCATTACAAGGTGATGCGCATGACCAACAAAGCACGTCGCATTGTGCGCGAGTTGTATAGCGCCTTTGTACACGAGCCCAGACTGCTGCCGCCCGACTACCGCCATGACGACGATTTACGGCAGGCGCGTGCGATTGCGGATTACATTGCAGGAATGACTGATCGTTACGCGATTCGTGAGCATCATCGCTTGTTTCGCATGGGCGATCAGTTTGATTAACCAAGGAGTGTCCATAGTGCGCTTAACGCAACCTATTCTTTTGGCGGGAATGTGCGCCACGCTTGGCGTCTTGTCGGCCTGCTCGTCTCAGCCTCCTGCTCCGATCAATCATGCCGCGTCTAATGCCGCTGCCGCACCGATCGCGACGCCGATTGCTCCGCAGCGTTCAACCGAAATTGCGCCCGTGTCTCTCGACGCAGCGAACACAGCTGCGCAGGCCACACCGCAGCCCGCAGCCGCAGCGACACCCGGAACGGGTGCTGCAGTCCTGGTGTCTGGTTCGCGCGGGAGCGACAACTCAAATCAGCTTATCCTTGTTCAGGTGTGTCAGCCCGCAGCGTCGGGTGATCAATGTATTCTGGCCTTTGCAGATACGCGTGCCGGACAAGAGGCGAGCAGTCAGGTGACCGCTTACTTTCAACGCACCACCAGCCGACCCCCTCCTAAAGTGACCGTCGAGAGCACTTGCGCGCCGGGTTGGTTGGCTTCTGTTGTTTCAGAGCAAGGCACGGTTCAAAGTGGTGGCGTGATGCAGGCGCAAGCGGCCGTATGTGGCCAGCCTTCGGCCGGTGCCGCACTCACTGCGTTGCTCAATGCTTGCGACGGACAAACCCAAGGTGGATGCCGCCAGTCCACGCGCGTCAAGATTTCCTGGGGTCGCTGGGATGGCACGCGCCCCCCAGGACGCGAGGTCGATATTGGCCGCCCCTTGGATGCCGGCGCATTCTCCGAAGGCCTTGTATGTGACTCCGTATTACCGCTACGCGAATCGGGCCAATGCGCCAGTATGTCCGCCGTACAACTAAGGTTAATTGGTTTGCCCTGAGGGAGACGTGCGGGCCAGGACACGTCCGAGGTAATGGCCTGTATGGCTTGCGGCTGAAGCCGCGATATGCTCTGGTGTGCCTTGCGCCACAATCAGGCCGCCGCCATCACCACCTTCTGGGCCCATATCGATCACCCAGTCGGCTGTCTTGATGACATCTAAATTATGCTCGATCACGACAATCGTGTTGCCAGCATCGACCAGTTGATTCAGCACGCCGAGCAGTAGTGAGATGTCATGAAAATGCAGCCCAGTTGTGGGCTCATCCAGAATATAAAGCGTGCGACCCGTGCTGCGTCGTGACAGTTCGAGAGACAACTTGACCCGTTGGGCCTCACCACCGGATAAGGTTGTCGCACTTTGACCCAGACGCAAATAGGATAAGCCGACATCCATCAGCGTTTGCAGCTTGCGGGCGATCGCAGGAACTGCTTCGAAATACGCGAGCGCCTGTTCGACCGTGAGGTCAAGTACCTCGTGGATGTTGCGGCCGCGATAGCGGATTTCGAGGGTCTCGCGGTTGTAGCGTTTGCTCATGCACACGTCACACGGGACATACATGTCAGGCAGAAAGTGCATTTCCACTTTTACGACGCCATCGCCCTGGCACGCTTCGCAGCGCCCACCTTTCACGTTAAAGCTAAAGCGACCCGGATCGTAGCCACGTGAGCGCGACTCAGGAACGCCCGCAAACAGTTCGCGAATCGGTGTGAAGAGTCCCGTATAGGTTGCTGGGTTACTGCGTGGCGTACGACCGATCGGACTTTGGTCGACACTAATCACCTTGTCGAAATGTTCAAGCCCCGTCAGGGTATCAAATGGCGCCGGTTCGCTTTGCGCATGATGCAACGCACCTGACATCACAACTGCCAGCGTGTCGTTAATCAGCGTGGACTTGCCCGAACCTGATACGCCGGAGACGCACACAAACTTGCCTGACGGAATGCGGAGTTCAACGGACTTTAGATTATTGCCACGGCAACCGGTGAGTGATAACCACGTCTGCTCTTGATCCATGGATCGACGCGCGGGAATCGCAATCGCTTGCGCACCACTCATGTATTGGCCCGTCAGAGACGCAGGGTTTTGTTCGATTTGTAGTGGCGTGCCTTCGGCAACAATTTGTCCACCGTGCTCGCCTGCACCAGGACCCATATCGACGACCCAGTCGGCCTGGCGAATCATGTCTTCGTCGTGCTCAACGACGATCACGCTATTACCCAGATCACGCAAGTGATGCAGTGTTGCGATCAGTCGGTCGTTGTCGCGTTGGTGCAAACCAATCGAAGGCTCATCCAAGACATACATCACACCCGTGAGCCCTGAGCCGATTTGGCTGGCTAGACGAATACGTTGCGCCTCGCCCCCCGAGATCGTATCGGCGCTGCGATCAAGCGATAAATAATTCAGCCCAACGTTATTTAAAAAGCTCAAGCGCGCTTCGATTTCACGCACGATACGCTGTGCGATTTCTTGACGCGCCCCGGTGAGCTGTAAGTCTTGAAACCACTTCAAACATTGGGATAGGGGTTGCGCTTCGACCTCATAGATCGCTAAGCCATGTTCTTGCCAGGCCCAGCCTGTCGCGCTATCTGCCAACGTGGCCGGCGGGGCGATGCGCTCGTTTCCAATGCGCACGTGGCGCGCCTCGGGACGCAGGCGTGAGCCTTGGCAGGCCGGGCAAGTTTGTACCGCGCGATACTTGCCTAGCTCCTCGCGCACTGCAGATGAGTCGGTTTCTTTCCAGCGGCGGTCGAGATTTGGAATGACCCCTTCGAAGGGATGACGTTTGACCGTGCTGCGACCTTTTTCATTCAAGTAGAAAAAAGGGATTTCAATGTCGCCTGAGCCATGCAAAATAATTTTTTGCAGATGTTCAGGCAGACTGTCCCAGGTAGCCTCAATATCGAATTCGTAATGTGTCGCTAGACTGGAGAGCATCGAAAACGTAAATGCATTACGTTTGTCCCAGCCGCGAATCGCCCCGGATCCCAGGCTCAGCTCCGGGAAGGCCACCACGCGTTTGGGATCAAAAAATCCGACATGACCCAAACCGTCGCAGCTTGGGCACGCCCCCACCGGGTTGTTAAAGCTAAATAGCCGAGGCTCAAGCTCGGGCAGGCTGTGGCTGCAGACCGGACACGCATAGCGGCTTGAGAATAAATGCTCTTCGTTTGTGTCCATGTCGAGCGCGACGACGCGACCTTGCGCTAGGTTGAGCGCAGTTTCAAAGCTTTCAGCCAGACGCTGCTTGCTTTCTGGTTTGATTCGCAAACGATCGATCACTACATCAATGTCGTGCTTCTCGTTTTTGTTGAGCTCCGGCATGCTGTCCAGATCGACCATCTCACCGTTGACCCGCACGCGAACAAAGCCCTGTGCCTGCAGGCTTGCGCACTCATCGTCAAAGCTGCCCTTGCGGGTGCGTACGACCGGGGCAAGAATCGCCAGGCGTTTTTCGGCTGGCCAGGCCATCACGCTGTCGACCATCTGGCTGACGTTCTGCGCGGCCAGGGGCAAGCCGTGGTCTGGACAATAAGGCGTGCCGACCCGGGCGTAAAGCAGCCGCAAATAGTCGTGGATTTCGGTAATGGTACCGACGGTTGACCGCGGGTTATGGCCGGCAGCCTTCTGTTCAATGGAGATCGCGGGGGACAGGCCCTCGATCAGATCCACATCCGGCTTGTCCATCAGCTGCAAAAACTGGCGCGCGTAAGCCGACAGGCTTTCGACGTAGCGGCGCTGGCCCTCGGCGTAAAGCGTGTCAAAGGCGAGAGACGACTTCCCCGACCCGGAAAGCCCGGTCACGACGACTAGCCGATGACGCGGCAGATCGAGCGACACGTTCTTTAAATTGTGGGTGCGGGCACCCCGGATGCGGATTTCGTCCATGACACGTTTTCAAAAGGTAACTTGGTACTATACCGTGCTGGCGTGAAACACGTGCGGCATCCCTACAGAAAGATCACAAACACTGATGCCTGACTCTCCTTCTTTGGCCCTGAACCCGACGGAACGTCGTGCCAGCTTCGCGTTGGCTGGGCTCTTTGCCGCCCGGATGCTGGGGTTATTCTTGCTTTTACCGGTGTTCGCCGTGGCTGCCCAAGGCTTAGCTGGGGGCGATGATCCTGCGCGGGTGGGCTTGGCGCTTGGTATGTACGGCTTGACCCAAGCCTTTATGCAAATCCCGTTCGGTTTGGCTTCTGATCGTTGGGGGCGCAGGCCGGTCGTCCTGTTTGGGTTGATGCTGTTTGTAGTGGGTAGCGTGGTCTGCGCACTGTCGACGGATATCTATTGGGTCACGCTTGGTCGGGCAATCCAAGGATCTGGCGCGATTTCAGCCGCGGTCACGGCCTGGTTGGCCGATGTCACCCGACCCGAGGTGCGCACCCGCGCCATGGCCATGGTTGGCGGATCGATTGGCTTATCCTTTGCGTTGGCGCTAGTCCTCGCGCCCTTAATTGTCGGGTCTGCTGGCTTGGCGGGCCTGTTCTGGACGATCGCGCTACTTGGGGTCCTTTGTATAGCGGTTGCGCGCTTTGTGATCCCTCTTGCACCACCACAGCCTAAGCCCACACAACCCGCTCGAGCCATGCAAGTGCTTACTCATACAGATTTGTTGCGACTGAATTTCGGTGTGTTTTGTTTGCACTTGATCCAGATTGCGCTCTTTATTGCCGTGCCACCACTGTTCCTCAAGCTCGGCGGGCTAACCGCGGCCGAGCTTTGGAAAGTCTATCTGCCCGTGATTGTTGGCTCGTTCATCTTTATGGTGCCTGCCATTTTTGTGGCAGAAAAACGCCATGCCTACCGTGCGATGTTGCGTCTGGCCGTCGCCGGCTTGGTCCTTTCCTGTGCCTTTTTGGTGTGGGCGAGCCAAAGCTTTTATCTGCTGGCGCTCGGCCTGACTAGTTTCTTTGTGATGTTTAACGTGCTTGAAGCCCTGCAGCCTTCGCTCGTGTCGCGCGTCGCGCCGTCGGATTTAAAGGGCCTCGCCCTAGGCTTCTACAACACCACGCAAGCGGCCGGCTTGTTTTTAGGCGGTGCCTTGGGAGGCGCGCTGGTGGTGTGGGGCGGACCCACCGCAGTGTTTTGGTCGGCCAGTGCACTGGCCGCCGTTTGGCTTATCGTGACCTGGGGATTGAAGCCTTTCGCCCCTCGCGCTGAACAAAGGCGAACGAACGATTAATCGGCCTTGATCCCCGAGGCCTTGATCACGCGCGCCCAGCGCTCGCTGTCCTTAACAAGAAACGCGCGGAACTCGTCAGGCGTGTCACCAATAGGCGATGCGCCTAGATCTTTCATGCGCTTGATAATCTCTGGCTGCGCCAGCGCTTTTTTGAGCGCTGCGTTTAACTGATCCACAATCGCCTTGGGCGTACCTGCAGGTGCCAACATCCCCACCCAGGGTGCTGTTTGTTCAAAGTTAGGAAAACCTGAGGCGTCCATGGTGGGCACGCCGGGGAAGTCTGGCATCGGCTTTGACGAACCGACGGCCAACACCCGCAAGCGCTTGTCTGCGACATGGCCCGCAATGCCGATCATCGGATAAAACATAAAGGACACGCGTCCGGCCATCACCTCGGTCAACGCGGGCGCGTTGCCACGGAAGGGCACATGGACCATTTTTGAATCGGTCATCGTTGCCATTAACGCACCGGCCAGATGCGCGGAACCACCATTGCCCGCAGAGCCATAACTGATGGCCTCCGGTTTGCTTTTGGCGGCAGCGATGAGGTCTTGCAGGGTTTTGTAGGGGGAGTCATACGCCGTGACCACGACGAGCGGCAGATTCGCCACGAGTGAAACGGGCGCAAAGCTACCCAGCGGCTCGTATTCTGCTTTCTCATTAAGCAGCAGTCGGTTCACGTTGTGTGAAAGCGAGGCAAACAGCACGGTATAACCATCAGGCTTTGCTTTGGCGACCTCGCGCGTGGCGATCAGTGAGTTCGCGCCCGTACGGTTTTCAATGACGACAGACTGACCCAGGGTCGCTGTCATGTGTTGCGCCAGAATGCGGCCAATCACATCGGTTGGACCACCGGCCGCGAAACCAATCAGCATTTTGATGGGTTGTGTGGGATACGGGGTGGCTTGTGCCGACGCGGTCACAGGCAACAAGGCCGAGAGCGCTAAGCATGCGCTTAGAACGAGCTTTTTCATTAGTCTCTTCCAGAAAGAATTATTGTGAGCGTAGCGTAACAGTCGCTACGCTTTTCGGCTACGCTGCCAAGGGAAAGTACCGATCCGCCATGACCTGGCAACGCTTGATAAAGCGATGCTCATCCGGACCGTAGTCCGCAATGGCGTTATGGATCGTTCCCATGTTGTCCCACATCAGCACATCCCCCGCCGTCCAGCGGTGCCGATAGCGAAACTGCGGCTGCAATTGATGCTCGAACAAGAAGTTCAGAATACGGTCGCTCTCTTTAGTGGGCAACTCGTTTATCTGCATCGAATAACCTGGGTTGGCGTAAAGAATCTTCTCGCCAGTAATGGGGTGGGTCAGAAAAACCGGATGCGAAACAGGCGGCTTGGCTTTACGTTGGGCCTCAGTCAAAGGGGGCCGCGTGCAGCCTGGCTGTTTACGCATGTTTTCCCAGAACTTATTGAAGTCATGCAAGATCGTCTTGCCTTCAAGTTTGCGCTTCATGTCTTCCGGCAATGCCAAGTAGGCAGCGCGCATATTTGAAAACTCTGTGCCACCCAAGGGCACACCATCGCGGTGAGGGATTTCAAGCCCGTAGAGCACATTCGTGAACGCAATCATCTTGCTATACGACATGTCGGTGTGCCAATCTTGGCCGGCATCGCCAAGCCCAATCGGCTTGCCATCTTCCGTTTTTTTGTTGGACAGGATCATGACTTCCGGGATGCCCGGCTCTTGATACATGTTCGCGACGTTAACTTCCAGTGTCCCGAAGGTGCTGCTGAAGTTTTTGAGCTGTAACGCAGTCAGGTTCTGCTTTGGGAAACAAAGCACGCCGAACTTGCCCAGCAGGCCTTCGATCGACTTGTAATCCGCGGGTGACAGGGGCTTGGACAGGTCGAACTGCTCAACCCGAGCGCCTAGCCCTTGTCCGCTTGGAGTAACTTGCATGGTTGACGCCCTCAAACTTGACCTAAAGATGATGCAGTCTAGCGGGTTGCGGAGGTTTTCGCTAGAATTTAATTGTGAAATTACTGCTCTCATTTAAGAAACAATG
>CANFEI010000048.1 GCA_947445495.1 Alcaligenaceae bacterium | reverse complement strand
CGCGCCGAACGAAAATCCAGCCCATGTTTCACGCCTTGGGACATGCGCACCAGCCACGCTGATTTCAGAAGCGCTTGCATATCCAACACGATGTCGTAACGACAGTCACGGAGCTTTTGCTGTAACGCACGCCGCGCGGCGCGCACCTCCGCAGAAAACCACGCCCGTCGCCAACGCCGATGCGCCACCGGAATCACCTCGTGCACCGCAGGATGCCAAGCGGGGATTTGCGCAAACGATTCTTCGGCTAACCAGTCGATTTGCGCGCCAGGTAGACGTTTGGCAATATCGGATACTGCCGGCAACATATGCACCAAATCGCCAAGCGAGGAGGTTCGTACTAGAAGAATGCGCATATGCTCATCGCAACCTGCTTAACGTCTGCAACACCTCATCGACACCCACACGCCAGTCAGGCAAATTCACGCCAAACGTTTGCCGGATCTTGGACGTATCCAATACCGAGTTCAGTGGCCGGATTGCCGCGACTGGGTATTCCGCAGTCAGAATTGGCGTGATCGCCTCGTCCTTAATTTTGATTGGCCAGCCTAGCGTACGGGCCTGCCCGATCACATGACTCGCGTACGCGTGCCAGTTGGTCTGGCCTGCGGCAACCAAGTTATAGACTCCCCAACGCGGGTCGATTGCGGGCTGTCCTGCCATCACGCGCAAGATATCTGCAGTCGTTTGTGCCAGCAAATTAGCTGAGGTTGGCGCTCCCTGCTGATCCGACACGATGCGTAACGCTTCGCGCTCTTGTGCGAACTTCAGCATGGTCTTCAGAAAATTTCCGCCGTGCACACCGACCACCCAGCTTGTCCGAAAAATCAAATGATGTGGACACGTCTGTGCAAGTGCGCGCTCACCTTCAAGCTTGCTGCGGCCATACACGGACAACGGATTGGTCTGATCGGATTCCTGATAGGCACCCGCTTTTGTGCCGTCAAACACATAGTCCGTCGAGAAATGCACGACACAAGCGCCGAGCTTTTGCGCCGCTGCACCCAACATTCCGATGGCCTGGGCGTTCAGCAACGCCGCCATTTCCGGCTCAGCCTCCGCGCGGTCGACGGCCGTATAGGCTGAAGCATTGACGATCATGGTGGGTTTGACCCGCTGCACCAACTCATCAAGCGAACCAGGCTGCGACGCCAACGTGGATAAATCGAGCTCAGCCCGGGTGCAACACACCACCTCACCCAAAGGCTTGAGTGTGGTCTGCAGGGCATAGCCAACCTGGCCATTGGCACCGAGCAACAGGATCTTGTGCGTCATGATGCCCGAATTATGCCCCATCAAACTACCAGCGTGACCACTCCAACCACCAGCAAGAACCAAAGGGAGACTTTCTTGATGAGATCAGCGCGCGTTTTTAGGGCTTTGTGAAACAAATACGTGCCCAGGACCGTCGAGGCCACATAGATCGGAATAAAGGACACTGAATAGACCATTTGCGTCGCATTAATCAAATCTTGGTAGGCAAAAAATACTATCGTGAATACTTGGTTGAATGCAAAAAACATCATGAAAAAAGAACGGATCACCACCGGGGATAGTGATTTATCCGACAGTAAATACAACACCAATGGTGGACCACCTACGCCTGCT
Source organism: Alcaligenaceae bacterium (assembly GCA_947445495.1). The sequence continues at coordinate 5,829 of CANFEI010000048.1, read as the reverse complement.
AAGGACGTTAATCCGCCACTTGTCGCACCCACAATCCAGTTCTGTAATCGGCCGCGCGCGCCGTTGTAGGTCCACCCGGTCAAAAGCACGACGGCCAACGCGGCCACCACAATACCAATCACCCGGCGGATCACCATCGGATCCAGCACTTCGATCAGCCACACACCTAACGGGACCCCGACCAAAGACGGAATCAGCAAAGACCACACCAACGGCCAGCTGGTGGTGCGCCAGGTACCTGGCAGCGACTGCACCGAGGTCAGAAAATTCAATACCAGCACGACGACAACCAAATCGGCTGGCTTCATAAACAGACTAAACAGAGGTGCCAGAACTAAACCACCGCCAAAACCCGTGAACGAGCGGATGGTGCCGGCTAGCAGCACCACCACACACATCATTAAAAAAACAGGAATCGACGGGAACAGCTGATTCCACAGGTCAAGCGACATAAAGTCGCTTATTTGCCGAGGAAGACAGGTGCGCGCTTCTCAGCGAAGGCACGCTTGCCTTCTTGATAGTCCTCGCTTGCAAAACAATTCAGCACCATTTGCTTAATGCCCGCGATATCAATGTGCGGTGCGACTTTCTGGAACTCGCGGATGGCTTTTTTACCGGCGCGCAACGTAATGGGTGCGTTCGAAACAACTTTGGCGATGTATTCGTCTACGGCTTTATCGAGCTCAGCGACCGGCACCACGTGCTGCACGAGGCCTTTTGCATGTGCCTCTTTGGCAGTAAAGCGTGAGGCGGACAACATGATGTCCAGCGCCTGTGCGGCACCGACAGTGGTCACCAGGTTACGGATCGCCGTCAAGCGATAGCCCAAGCCTAAACGGCCAGCAGGAATTGCAAACGAGCTGGCATCCGATGCAATACGGACGTCACAGCACAACGACAGATTCAAACCGCCACCGATGCAATAGCCGTCGATACGTCCGATCACTGGCTTGAAGGTGTTGTAGATCGAACCTTGCGCTTCTTCACCCACGCGCTCGTATTCAGCGACCGCTTCTGCTGCGGTACGCAGTTTTTCAAACTGAGAGATATTGGCACCGCTCACAAACGATTTACCGCCCGCACCAGTCAGCACGATGACACGCACTTCGTCGTCCGCCTCAAACATCTTGATGACATTGGGAATCGCGACCCACATGTCGTAGGACATCGCGTTGTGGCGAGCAGGGTCGTTAAACGTAATCCAACCGGCCCCATCTCTCTTTTCAATGATGAGGTTATCGGTGATTTCGCCTTGCAACAGTCTGGTAGTGGTCATGATTTAAAGATCTCCTAGTAATTTACGATAACGCGCCATCCCGTTATCCAAATGGGTACGCATGGCTTGGCGGGCTCCCGCCGAATCCTGCCGTGCAATCGCGTCGACGATACGTCCGTGCTCATCACCGATTTCATCGATACGGGTCGTGCCGGTATTTCTAAATCTGAACGTGCGCACCGCGTGATGAATCACGTGGCTTAAGTGCCCCATGATGCGCACAAAATGCGGGTTGTTCGCCGCTTGCGCGACGGCCAGGTGGAAGTCTACCGCCGAATGGGCAGCGATCTGCCAGTCCGCCGACGATTGCTCGACTTTTTTCCAAGCAAGCTGCAAGGTTTCAAGCTGCGTCTTGGTACGATTGGTCGCAGCCAGCGCGGCCGCACCCGATTCGATCTCCACGCGCAATTGATGCACCTGAATAATCTGACCCAAGTCCATCAAATCATCGTGCGACACCTCGAAGGGGCGCATCGCGATGTCCGCACATACAAAGGTGCCCACGCCATGTCGTGTTTCAACTAAGCCGGTCAGCTTCAAACGCGCAATCGCTTCGCGCACCACGTTGCGGCTCACGCCAAACTGCGCACCAAGCTCTTGCTCGGTCGGTAGGCGCTGGCCCGGCGCCAAGCTTTCGTTCAGGATGCGCGTACGCAGCTGTTGCGCAATTTCATCAGGCAGATTTTCTGGACGGCCAAGGCTATCAAACGCCGACATGATTGGCGCTCGTCCCGCGGTACCCAGAAACTTGCTCGCAGACGAACCACGGCTGCTGAGCGGCTGACGACGGGCAGTGTAAACCGTTGCGGTCACCGAAGTTTTTGTCACAATGCGTCTCCTTTCTCTCTTACTTTGGTACTCAAATTGCGCCTGCTTTGGCCAACGCGTCGACTCGGTCAGCGCGGATCCCAAACTCTGCATACACCTCGTGGTTATGCTCGCCACGATCCGGGGCCGCCGTAAACACGTCGCGCTTTGAACGGCTCATGATCACCGCCTGATTCACCACGCTGATCTCGCCAAGCTTTGGATGCTGCAGTTTCTTGGCCATACCAAGGTGCACCACTTGCGGGTCTTCCATCGTCTCTTTGACGTTCTTGATATAACCGCAAGGCACGCCTTCTTTGTTGAAGACATCAATCCAATAGGCCGAGGGTTTTTCTTTTGTGCACTCTGCAATCAACTCATTGAGTGCGGGTCGATGCTGTCCGCGCGTCTTGATGTCTTTGAAGCGTGCGTCTTCGGCGATCTCTGGGCGACCCAAGGCCTTGACCAACCGCACAAACATTTCCGTGCCCATTGCAGCCAAATTGATGAAACCATCTGAGGTTGGATAGACGCCCGTTGCCGCGGTAGTTGGGTGGTTGTTACCCGTTTGACCGGGGATTTCTTTGTTCATCAACCAACGCATGATCTGGAAATCCATCATCCAGACCTGTGCTTGGAGTAGCGAGGACTGTACCCACTGACCTTCGCCTGATTCTTCGCGCTCGAGCAAGGCAACCAAGGTACCAATTGCACAAAACAAGCCGGAGGTCAGATCGGCAACCGGGATACCCGCACGCATCGGCCCGCGACCTGGCTCGCCCGTCACAGACATGATCCCGCCCAAACCCTGCGCGATCTGATCCAAGCCTGGACGATCCACATACGGGCCGTCCTGACCAAAACCCGACACGCTGGCCAAAATAATACGGGGATTCACTTTGCGCAGTGATTCGTAGTCGATCCCAAGCTTGAACTTCACGTTCGGGCGATAGTTTTCAATCACCACGTCAGCCTGCTTCACCATCTCCAAAAATAGCGCCTTGCCCTCAGGGTGCTTGAGGTTCAAGGTCACGCTGCGCTTGTTGCGGTGAGTGTTCTGGTAGTCGGCAAACTGCGAAGAGCCGCCCGGCTTGTCGTCAGGCACATCGCCTGGTTCTTCAATCTTGATGACATTGGCGCCCCAATCGGCAAACTGCCTCACCGCTGCAGGGCCAGAGCGCACACGCGTCAGGTCGAGCACCGTGAATCGGCTAAGGGGTAACTTAGGCATGTCCATCTCCAAGACAAAAAAGAAATCGGATTCCAGCTCATTCTTTTCCGGAATCCGAGAATATTCTTATGATGTAGGACATCTTACAAGAAAATAGCCAAACACAAAAACAGGGCATTAAGCCCCAGTCTATGTCTGTTTATGCCTATTTCTTGTAAGTATTTACCGTTTTAGCGATTTTGCGTTAATCCGCCTTGGCGCCAGACTCGGCAATCACCTTCTTCCACTTCGCCTGCTCCGTGGCAATCAGCTTGGACAGCTCGGGGGCAGAACTCGTTCTAGGATCCATGCCGGCATCGATCATGCGCTTGTTCATCGCGGGATCATTTACGACAGCCACGACCGCCTGATTCAAACGATTGATGATCGCGGGCGAGGTCCCTTTAGGAACCGTGATGTAGTTCAACGCACTTGCCTCAAAGCCTGGCAACTGTTCAGCGATCGTCGGTATATCTGAGGCAATGGGTGAGCGCTGGAGACTCGCGACACCAAGTGCACGCAACTTGCCGGCACGGATCTGCGGCAGATAGACCGACAAGCTATCAATCGCCATCTGCACGTTACCTCCCATCAAGTCCGTGACGAGCGGGCCTGAGCCCTTGTAAGGAACGTGCGTGATGTCAACGCCAGCCATAGTCTTAAACAATTGACCCGCCAAATGACTGCTTGCCCCTATGCCAGAGCTACCAAAGTTCACCTTACCAGGATTCTTTTTTGCGTACTCGATCAATTCCTTCACGTTCTTGGCAGGCGAATTCACCGGCACCACCAACACGTTCGCAAAAGACGCCACCGATGACACGGGCAACAAATCATCCGGGTTGTAATTCAACTTACCCATCAAAAACGGATTCGTGATCTGCGGACCTGGCGTGGTGTACAGAATCGTGTAGCCGTCAGCGGGCGCTGTCGCCACAAACGCGGCACCAATCGTGGCGCCACCACCTGGCTTGTTCTCGACCACAATTGGCTGCCCGAGCTGCTTGGCCATGGGCTCACTAATCATGCGCGCAGTGGTGTCAGCCGCGCCGCCCGGAGGGAACGGCACAATCATACGGATCGGACGATTCGGATAGTCGCCCGCAGCCCCTTGCGCCTGGGCAAAGGAAGTGGCGCCCGCCAGCAGAACCAACCCTGCCAGACCCAGTGCCGTCGTCATTGTTTTGTGCGCAGTCGTTTTGATGACTTGTTTCATTTTTGTCTCCCGTCGATATTGTTGGTCGAATTCAAACACCGGTGCAGTGCAATGCCTCAGTCAGATTCCGGTTTTTTCTGTATTCTATCTGCGATTGGCAACTTATAGCGCCACAGAACCACCACAAAACCAAAACAACGGGGAAACACGCCATGCCAGACTTTACACAGCTCAAATACGAGGTTATCGGACACGTCGCGGTTCTAACCATGAACAACGCCCCCGTGAATGCGCTCTCGCGCGTGCTCGGTGATGAAATCACCGCTGCCATGGACTTCATTTCCGAAACGCCTGAAGTACGTGCGGTCGTACTCACCGGCGAAGGCAAAATTTTCTGTGCCGGTGCGGACCTGAAAGGTCGTTCCTCCATTATCAAGGGACCCGGCGACTTGCCCGCGCACTCACGTCGTACACGCGAATGCTTTCATGCGATTCGCGAATGCACCAAGCCCGTCATCGTCGCCATTAACGGCCCCGCACTCGGCGCTGGCCTGGCCATTGCCGCGTCGGCCGACCTTATCATCACTTCCGAGAAAGGCAGCTTGGCTCTGCCAGAGATCGATGTCGGTCTGCTCGGCGGTGGCAGTCACGCAGCGCGCTTATTCCCACACACCACGCTGCGCAAGATGATGTTTACCGGCTATCGCGTTCCTGCCGATGAGCTCTATCGCCTAGGCGTGGTGAACCAAGTGACCACCCCTGAAGGTCTGATGCCTGCTGCAATGGAACTGGCCAACACGATCGCATCGAAGAGCCCACTGTCTATCGGCCTCGCCAAGCAGACGCTCAATGCAATCGAAGACATGAGCTTGCGCGATGGGTATCGCTACGAGCAAGACATGACGGCTGCAATCGCTAAAACAGAAGACGCCAAAGAAGCACAGCGCGCCTTCCTAGAGAAACGTGCGGCGGTTTTTGTCGGTCGCTAAGGTGGGGTCAATAAGCTGCTCAACACTTACCCGACACGCCACGCGCGATGATTCCTCTTAACGAACTTTTGATTTTTACCGGCGCTTGTTTTTTGCTGGTGATTACACCGGGGCCCAATATGTTGTACCTGCTGTCGCGCTCCGTGTGTCAGGGGCGCGCAGCGGGCATCGTTTCGTTGTTTGGTGTGTTGCTCGGTTTTAGCGTGCATATGCTGGGCGCAGCGTTTGGGCTTTCCGCCATCTTTCTCGCCATACCCGCCGCCTACGAAGCATTGCGCTGGGCCGGTGTCATCTACTTACTCTGGCTCGCCTGGGGTTCGCTAAAGCCTGGCGCACAATCGCCCTTCGCGATGCGCGAATTACCTGCGGATTCGCGTCGCAAATTATTTGT
>CANFEI010000047.1 GCA_947445495.1 Alcaligenaceae bacterium | reverse complement strand
GCGCGCGCCTAGCTTGGTTATGCCTTGCGTGTTTGATTGTATTTCCGCGTATCGCACCTGCGTTCAATCTTGCTTTTTATGTCTCTTTTGTTCGACGCGTGCTGATTTTCGCACTGGCGGCGACCAGCCTGAACTTTATTCTTGGGTATGGTGGAATGGTGGCGCTTGGACATGCAGCCTTCTTTGGTGCGGGCGCGTATGTTGCTGCAATTCTTTCGACACAGGAGTTGCAACAGGCATGGTTGGGTTGGCCGATCGCCATGCTGGTCTCTGCGGCATTAGCCTTGATCGTGGGCGTTGTGTCGTTACGTACGAGCGGGGTCTACCTCATTATGATCACCCTCGCATTTGCGCAGATGGTGTTCTATTTGTTTATCTCGCTACGCCAGTACGGCGGAGAAGATGGCATCAACTTGTCGGCACCCCTGCAGTTACCAGGGCTGAATCTTGCAGACAGTACGACGTCCTATTATGTTGTGCTGACGGTTGTGGTGGGATGCCTTTGGCTAATGAATCGCGTGATTCACGCGCGCTTTGGGCAGGCGCTACAAGGTATCCGTGAGAACGAGGCGCGTATGGAGGCCTTGGGGTACCCCGTATTCAAAATCAAATTAATGGCGTTTGTTCTTGCCGGTGCTGTGGCCGGCCTGGCCGGGGCGCTGCTCGCCAATCACAATTTGTTTGTGTCTCCGAGTTTGATGCATTGGACATCATCAGCGAGCTTGATCATTATGGTGATCGTGGGGGGAGTCGGATTGCGTTATGGCGGAGTGATTGGCGCTGCGGTGATGCTTTGGCTAGAAGAAGTCTTGCGCCTGTATACCGATTACTGGCACATGCCGTTGGGCTTGTTGCTGTTAGCGATCGTGTTGTTTGCACCGCGCGGACTCGCGGGGGCGTGGACCAGTTTTGCCGTACGCTTTTCCAAGCAAGGCGGTCCGTCATGACGGTGGCCTTGCAGGCCCACCATCTGACCAAGCGATACGGTGCGTTGGTCGCCTGTGATCAGGTTTCACTTTCGTTACTGCCAGGTGAAATACACGCGCTCATCGGACCAAACGGGGCAGGGAAGTCGACACTGATTCATTTACTTTCCGGCACGATCGCACCGGACGCAGGAAAACTGCTAGTGGCAGATCGTGACTTGACCCGCTTTTCACCGCACGCTCGCGTGCGTGCGGGGCTGTCGAGGTCTTATCAAATTACAAATATTTTTAAACAACTCTCGGTCTTTGATAACTTGATGCTTGCCGTGCAAGCGCATGCCGGCAGCAGCTTTGAGTTTTGGCGGCCACGCAATGCTGATCGTACACTGCACGAGGCCGTCATTCAGTTAGCCGGTCAGTGCACGATCGATCAAGGGTTCTGGTCACAGCCCGCAGGTGTGTTGCCACACGGCGAGCAGCGCAAACTAGAGTTTGCATTAGCGCTAGCGGGACAGCCCAGTGTGCTGTTGCTAGACGAGCCCATGGCCGGCATGGGTCCCGACGAGACAATTCGTTTGACTGAATTGATCGCTTCTCTGCGTGGTCACGTTGCGATACTTCTTGTTGAGCACGATATGCAAGCGGTGTTTCGCCTCGCAGATCGTATTTCGGTGTTGGTGTATGGGTGCGTGATTGCGACTGGCACGCCTGAGGAGATCCGTGCGAATGTAGCGGTGAGGCAAGCCTACCTTGGCGAGGAGGCGACGTGATGTTGCGTGTGCAGAATATTCAAAGTGGGTACGGCCTGAGTCAGGTGCTGTTCGATGTGTCGCTTGAGATCGGTGCGGGTGAGGTAGTGGCCTTATTGGGGCGTAACGGCATGGGTAAGTCCACGCTCGTGCGAACAATTTTTGGTCAACTACCCCTGAAAGTAGGTCACTTGAGTTTTGGAGGAGAGGATATTTCGGGATGGACACCAGATCGTATTGCACGACTTGGTTTGGCGATCGTGCCCGAGGGGCGACAGTGCTTTCCCAACCTATCAGTGCGAGAACATCTCACTGCATTCGCCGCGCAGCGCAATGCGTTTACCAATCAACACTGGGATCTTGAGCGCGTCTTTGAAATGTTTCCACGTTTGCGCGAGCGGCAGAGCAACATGGGGAATCAATTGTCGGGCGGCGAGCAACAAATGTTGGCAATAGGGCGTGCCTTGGTCACCAATCCGCGGTTGTTAATTTTAGACGAGGCCACCGAAGGGTTAGCACCTTTAGTCCGCGAAGAAATATGGCAATGTCTGGCGCGCTTACGTGAGGCGGGCCAAACGATTTTAGTCATTGATAAATATGTCGAGCGCCTGATTAAGCTTGCCGACCGCCACATCATTCTTGAGCGTGGACGCATCGTTTGGCAGGGCAGCTCGGCTGCCCTGGACGCTGATCGTTCTCTTTGGACGCGCTATCTAGGCGTTTAACTTCGCAAACACTTTATCAGCTGCGGCAATGGTGGCCGCGATCACGCTGTCGTCATGTGTGCTTGAGACAAAACCTGCCTCGTAGGCCGATGGGGCGAAGTACACCCCCTCATCGAGCATCGCATGAAAAAAACCTTTGAACATCTCGATGTTGCTCGCGGATACCTCGGCGAGGCTGGTCGGAATCTTGTCTGAGAAGTACACGCCAAACATACCGCCGACACAGTCTGCACTAAAGGCAATCTTGTGCGCGCGGGCGCGTTCTACAAGTCCGTCGCACAGCGCACGGGTGCGCTTGCCGAGGTCTTCATAAAAGTCTGGCTTGGCCAAGAGCTTGAGTGTGGTGATGCCGGCAGCCACTGCAACCGGATTGCCTGAGAGCGTGCCTGCTTGATAGACGCCGCCCAGAGGGGCGATGTTACTCATGATTTTGGCGCTTGCACCGAACGCGCCGATGGGCATGCCGCCACCAATGACTTTTGCTAGGGTTGTGATGTCTGGTTTGATTCCTGTGAGTCCTTGTACGCCTTGAGGTCCGACACGAAAGCCCGTCATGACTTCGTCGAATATCAACAGCGCGCCGTGCGCCGTACATTCGCTGCGCAGCGTTTCAAGGAAGCCAGCGATGGGCTTGATCAGATTCATGTTGCCGACGATGGGTTCAACGATGATGCAAGCGATGTCTTTGCCATGTTGTGCGAAAGCTGCTTTGACCCCAGCGATATCGTTGTAGTCCAAGACAATCGTGTATGCAACGAACTCTGGCGGTACCCCCGCTGAAGTTGGGTTGCCAAAGGTAAGCAGGCCCGAGCCTGCTTTGACCAGCAAGCTGTCGGCGTGGCCGTGATAACAGCCCTCGAATTTAATGATCTTGTTGCGACCCGTTGCGCCACGAGCCAAGCGTATAGCTGTCATGGTAGCCTCTGTGCCTGAGCTGACCAAGCGCACTTGCTCGATAGACGGCATACGCGCAATGAGTATTTCGGCGATTTCAATTTCTGCCTCGGTTGGGGCGCCGTAAGACAGACCATGGACCGCGGCCTCTTGCACCGCGCGTACGACTTCCGGATGTGCATGCCCCAAAATAGCTGGACCCCACGAGCCGATGTAGTCGATGTAGCGTTTGTCTTCTGCATCCCAAAAATAAGGTCCTTCGGCGCGGGTGATAAAGCGCGGTGTGCCACCTACCGAGCGAAAAGCTCGGACAGGGGAGTTGACACCACCAGGGATACTGCGACTGGCGCGCGCAAAGAGTTCAGCGTTAGTTGGCATAGGAAATGCTCCGGTTGATCAGGAGAAAGTATCAGGTTTTTGTTTGAGCGTTAGGAAACTTCGCGCTAAATGCGCGAGCAGTTTCTTCAATGTCTGGTGTCGCAAAGAGCCCACCAACGACTGCGAGAGAGTCTGCGCCTGCCTGGATAACCGATGCTGCTTGGGCGATGCGAATACCGCCAATGGCGACGACAGCCGGTCGTGGCGTGCCCATCGATTGACAGAGTGTGCGACCGGTTTCCAGCACAGACAGGGGAGCGGGTGGCGCAAGTGGTTTGGTTTGTGATGCGAACATAGCGCCGAAGGCGATATAGTCAATGTGATGGGCTAAATGTTTGGTGGCCAGAGCAGGGTCAGCGTAACAAGACACGCCGAGCAATAGATCGGGTCCGATTGCCCGCCGAACGAGCTCAGGGGCGTCGTCTTCACGTCCGACATGCACGCCATCGGCTCCGATTTCTAGTGCAAGGCGCCAGTCATCGTTGATCATGAACACGACACCGACCTCGTGGCAAGTGTCTCTTAACTGGAGGGCGAGTGCTTTACGCTGAGCCGGTGTTGCGGTCTTGATGCGTAATTGTAAGGCGGTCATGCCGCCGCGAGCGGCTGCGCGCACAGCGTGGTCGAGTCTGTCTGTATCGTCCCATTCCGGGGTTATGCCGTAGAGGCCACGCGGAAACCTGAGGTCGTTCATCAGATGGCGCGAGGGTGACGTCGCGCAATGCGTCGGCCCATGCCTGGTTGAAAAGATTGGCTGAGTGCTTGCTCCGCGTGCGCACAGGCCTGCTTTGCTGCCTCGGCAACATCGAGGCCTTGAGCCAACAGGGCTGCAAGCGCAGCTGCGACCAGGCCGCCAGAGTCACGTAGCCGCTCTGGAGGTGCAACCCATGGCCAGGTGAGCGTTTCATTGTCAGGACCAAGCAATATGTTTACGAGGTGGCCGGGGCGCTGTGGGCTACCCGTTACCAAGACCCAGTCAGCACCAATGGCCTGTAGCGCTTGTGGGCCCGCTGTCAGCCCCGAAGCTTCTAAAACGTCGTCCGTGATCCATTGGGTCAGTCGGCGCGCTTCAATCACCACCACATGTGCTTGCGGCACGAGTAGCTCGAGCACCGATCCGACAAGATCTTCGACCTCCTCCTCTTCTTCCTCTTCGAGTTGTTCGGTGGTGATCTCTGGCGCCCCCAGGTGAAGCACTAACGGGACTTCGCTGTAATCAGCGGCGATTTGTGCCACTGCGCTGACCGCCTCGGCTGAGTTCAACGCCCCCACTTTGATTGCCCCGACGGAAATATCTTCGAGCAGACAACGGGCCTGATCGTCAATTTGTTCGGCCGGACAGGGGAAAACCGACTCGCTTTCCGCCGTATCTTGAATAGTGATGGCGGTCAGTGTCGAGAGAGCATGCCCGCCCAGCGCAGCGCACGTCACAGCGTCGGCCGGCAAACCGTCTGAGCCAGTAGGATCAAACGGGCCAAAAATGAGCGTAATTGGGGTTGAAATAGATAAATTCATGTCAAAAAGACAAGCGATCGGCAGGCAAAGCGCTGTTGGTTTCTGTAAGATTGACCCCATTGTAAGAGATGAGCCGTTTTATCCGCCTAAAATCCCTCGCGGAGCGGTTAATCCTCAGTTGAAGAGAGAAAAATGCGTACTTGGATGTGTTTGATTTGTGGTTGGATTTACGATGAAGAGGCCGGCGTCCCCGAGGAGGGAATTGCCCCGGGCACCCGCTGGGAAGACGTGCCACCAAACTGGGTATGTCCAGAATGCGGTGCACGTAAAGAAGACTTTGAACTCATGGAGATCTAAGCCAGGCCTATGACGCAACACCCTACGCCGGCCGCAGAGCCAATCGATCTGTCCAATCAGTTTCTGATGGCCATGCCAGGCATGGTTGACGGCGAGTTTGCTGGTACGGTGATTTATCTTTGCGAGCACAGTCCAAAAGGTGCCCTCGGTTTAGTGATTAACCGTCCCACTGAGCTAAGTGTTGCCGGCCTGCTTGAAAAAATCGATCTAAAACTTGAAATCGCGCTACCCCAGAATGCAGCAGTGTATTTTGGTGGTCCGGTACATACGGATCGAGGCTTTGTGTTGCACTCCCCAGCGGGTAGTTTTAGTTCGAGTATTCAACTCGGCCAGCTCGCCTTAACGACTTCTCGCGACGTGCTTCAGGCCGTTGCGCAGGGTAATGGGCCCGAAAAATTGCTTGTCACGCTGGGATATTCGGGCTGGGGCGCAGGGCAGCTTGAAAGCGAAATCGCGCAAAACGCCTGGCTGACGGTTCCGGCAAGCGCGGAGGTCATTTTTGCGACCCCTCCTGAGGACCGCTACGCGGCCGCACTTAAACTTCTTGGCATTGATCCTGTCATGTTGTCTGGTGTGGCGGGGCATGCCTGAGGAAACGCTTCTCGCCTTTGATTATGGCGTCAAGAAATTAGGCGTTGCTCTCGGAAATTCTTTGCTCAGACAGGCCAGGCCACTCGAAATCATTGAGGCCGATACGCGTGATGCGCGCTTTGCTCGGATCGAGGCCTTGCTAAAGCTTTGGCAGCCAGAACGCCTGGTGGTCGGGCTCGCACTGAATACCGATGGTTCTGACCAAGAGGCGACCGCACGCTGCAGACGCTTTGCGCACCAGTTAGAGGGCCGTTTCAAGCTACCGGTTGCGCTCGTCGATGAGCGAGGCTCGAGTATGGAAGCGCAGAAAATTACCGGCAATGCCCCTGATGACGCCGTCGCAGCGGCTATTATTCTCCAACGCTACTTTGATGCGCTGACTTGAGGCTCGACCAATGGCCACTAAAACACCCGCATACACCTCTGCCACCTTGCCCGATGCTGAAACACTCTACGGCAATCTCTTGGTTGCCGTGCGTCATGCAATCGAACATCTACCTCCTGAGCTCGTGCACTTGGTTGGTATTCATTCCGGTGGTGCATGGCTTGCGCAACGCCTTCACAAAGATCTCGGGCTTGCTCAGCCGATGGGGACGTTGGATATCAGTTTTTATCGGGACGATTTCGAAAAGATCGGCCTACATTCGCAGGTGATGCCTTCAGAGATATCTTTTTCTGTTGCAGGTAAGCATTTGGTTCTTATCGATGACGTGCTCTACACAGGTAGGACGATTCGAGCCGCCATGAACGAGCTGTTTGATTACGGCCGACCGGCCTCGATACGCTTAGCCGTGCTGATCGACCGAGGTGGACGCGAATTGCCGATTGCGGCGGTTGCGATCGGTGGATTGATAGACCCGGCGCCTACGGCCAGTTTTGTGCTGTCACAAACGCAGGCGGGTGCGTTTGTTCTCAATATTGAATCCAAGGAGCATTGATGCGCAATCCTCAACTCAATCGACATGGTGAGCTGACGCATCTCATAACGACCGAAGGTTTGTCTCGCGACATCCTGACACATATCCTGGATACCGCGCAGACCTTTGTGCCGCTTGCGGATCGTGATGTTAAAAAAATACCGCTGCTACGTGGCAAGAGTGTATTCAATCTTTTTTTTGAAAACTCAACGCGTACGCGGACTACGTTTGAGATCGCGGCAAAAAGACTGTCGGCGGATGTGTTTAATTTAAATATCAACGTTTCCTCTGCGGCGAAGGGTGAAACTCTTCTAGATACGATTGCAAACTTGTCGGCCATGCAGGCCGATTTGTTTGTGGTGCGCCACCAAGCAAGCGGAGCGCCATATTTGATCGCGCAACACGTGGCGCCCCATGTGCATGTGATCAATGCAGGCGACGGGCGTCATGCGCATCCGACTCAAGGTCTGCTTGATATGTATACGAT
>CANFEI010000046.1 GCA_947445495.1 Alcaligenaceae bacterium | reverse complement strand
GCTCGAGAACCCGCGATTACGTCTCGATCTCGTTCAAGAGTTGCTCGAAGAAATGGGGGCCTTTCGGGCCCCCACCTAGTACACAACCGTCGCAAGCGACTAGGTCAAGGATGCGCAAAATGCGTGAATGCGCTTGCAAGCGTCTTCGAGGATCGCATCGGATGCAGCATAGGAAATACGGAAATAAGGCGCTAAGCCAAACGCCTCTCCAGGGACAACTGCCACCAGCTTTTCGTCCAATAACGCTGTCGCAAAATCAAGGTCGTTATTGATTTTTTTACCCTTGGGAGTCGTTTTTCCGAGCGTTCCGGCGCAGCTTGGGTACACATAAAAAGCACCTTGCGGCTTCAAGCATGTGATGCCCGCGCATTCGTTGAGCATCCGCACCACCATGTCACGTCGCCGTTGGAAAATCACATTGTGCTTGGCAATGAAATCTTGCGGGCCATTGAGTGCCTCGACCGCAGCGGCTTGACTGACAGAAGACGGATTCGATGTTGACTGGGACTGGATCGTTGACATCGCCTCGATCAACCAACTCGGGCCATGGCCGTAGCCAATCCGCCAGCCTGTCATGCAGTACGCCTTCGATACGCCATTCACGGTCAAGATCCGGTGTGCGATCGCCGGAGCAGCTTGCGCCAACGTACAAAAGGTAGTGCCGTCGAACAGCAACTTCTCGTACATATCGTCGACCATCACCAGCACGTTAGGATGACTCTTCAATACATCGCCCAACAGGCGCAACTCTTGCTCTGTGTAGACCGAACCCGTCGGATTGGAGGGTGAATTCAGTATCAACCAACGCGTACGCGGCGTGATCGCCTTCTGCAGTTGCGCGGGCGTGATTTTAAAATTGGTTTCGGCGCCACAGGCGACCGTAACGGCCTGCCCGCCCGCCAAGATCGCCATATCTGGATAACTGACCCAACAAGGCGCGGGAATCAAAACCTCATCGCCCTCTCCCAAGGTGGCAACCAAGGCATTAAACAAAACTTGCTTACCCCCGGTTCCGATAATCACGTCATTCGGATTGATCGTCATTGCGTGGTCACGCAGAAACTTCGCAACAATCGCCTTTTTGAGCTCAACCGTGCCATTGACCGGCGTATAGCGCGTCTGCCCAGCCCGAATCGCTTGTATGCCCGCCTCGCAAATATTGGCCGGCGTGTCCATATCGGGCTCGCCCTGGGCTAACACAATGACATCCAGCCCTTTGGCCTTGAGCGCCTTGGCGTTATCTGTCACAGCAAGAGTCGGTGATGGCCTAACCAAGGCCATGCGAGGTGAAAGCAATGCGGCGCTCATGTTTTTCTCCAAAATACGCTGTAAATCAAGCGAAAAGTCGTGGATCGACTATAACCTACGCCCCCTGCCGCGATCGAGCCTACCATCGGGCCCACCTCTTGCACCGATGCACCAAGAAGTATGCGCCCATGGTATCGTGCAAAAAATATTTTGGAGACGTTTATGATTGGAAAACCCCAGCTTATTCAGCGTGTGTTGGCCTGTGCCCTGCTGTCGTTTGCGACGCTCGCCACACCAGCCTTTGGACAAAACAAATATCCTGAGCGGCCGGTCAAGATTATCGTTGGCTTCCCACCGGGCGGCCCAACCGACATCGTGGCCCGCCTCATTGCTAACCGCTTGGAAAAAGCGCTTGGACAGACTTTTATCGTCGAAAACAAGCCAGGCGGGGGATCAAATATCGGCTCGCAAGAGGCAGCGCGTGCCAAGCCTGACGGCTACACACTCTTTTTAGGCACCGTGGCCAACGCGACCAACCTATCAACGTACAAAAAGCTTAATTACGACACCCAGCGCGACTTTATCCCGATTAGTCAGCTCGTCTCCTCCCCGAGCATCCTTGTCGCCAACAACGATCAGCCCTTCAAAACGCTGCCTGAATTAATTGCGTATGCAAAGGCGAATCCCGGCAAGTTAGCCTACGCAACTTCTGGCGCTGGCGGTTCACCACACCTCGCTGCGGAAATGCTCAAGTTACGCGCGGGCATCGACTTACTGCATGTCCCCTACAAAGGGGCTTCACCAGCGATGAACGATGTCATCGGTGGACAGGTGGGGATCGGTTTCAAGACGGCCTCGGGTGTCACCACAACCCTTCTGGCAGGCAAGTTGCGTCCGATAGCGGTGGCGGGACGCGAGCGCATGCCACAACTTCCGGATGTCCCCACATTGATTGAACTTGGCTTTCCAGACTTTGAAGTGAGCTCGTGGAGCGGCTTGCTCGCCCCAACCGGCACCCCATCTAACATCATCAATCTCTTGGCTAAAACAACGGTTGAGATCATGAAATCGCCGGATATACGCAAACAACTAGAGGGTATCGGTGCCTTTCCAGTCGGCAGCACGCCAGCAGAATTTAAAAAGTATATCGAAGACGAAATTAAAAAATGGGCCGTCGTTGCAAAAGCCGCAAACATCGAACTCTAATCAACCACTTCACTCTACCTAAGGCCATCCATGGGGACTTTTAGAACGTTTCTTTTCGCTCCAGCGAATCATCCTCGACGGACTGAAAAAGCATTTACCTTAGGCGCGGATGCGGTCATCCTTGATCTTGAGGATGCCTGTGCGGTGTCGGAAAAAATCCCCAGCCGCGCAAAGGTTGTGCAGGCAATGCAGCTGCCGCGCAACTGCCTGGGGTATGTTCGTGTCAACCCCTTGTCGACGATATACGCTTATGGGGACTTGCAAGAGACAATCCAACCCGGTCTTGATGGCGTGGTCCTGCCAAAAGTCGAAAACGCTGGCGAAGCGCAAACAGCCGACTGGCTCATCACACAGCTTGAGCGCGAGCGCGGACTTGCTCCCGGCAGTATCGATCTCATGCCAATCATCGAAACAGCGCTTGGCCTGGCGAACTTAGCCAGTATCCTTGCAACCACTTCACGTATCCGTCGCGTCGCCTTTGGTGCTGGAGACTTCACACTTGACCTGGGATTGCGCTGGTCCCGTAACGAGCTAGAACTCCTCGCCTACAGAAATCAAATCGCTTTACTGTCTCGTGCTGCTGGCAAAGAGCCTCCGATTGATACAGTCTGGGTTGACCTAAAGGATGCAGAAGGCTTTGAACAATCCACCATGCATATCAAAGACCTGGGCTATCAGGGAAAGATGTGCATCCACCCCGACCAGATAGCCGTCGCGAACAGGTGTTTTACCCCAACGCCCGAACAAGTCGCCCGCGCACAACGCGTGATCGATGCTTTTGCCGAGGCTGAAGCGGCCGGATCATCGTCTATCCAATTAGACGGTCAATTTATCGACTATCCAATTGTGTACGCTGCCCAACGGGTACTGGCCATTAGCGAGAAAATTGCTAAGCTCGCCCTGTGATAACGTGCGGACGCCGGTTTCCCTAGCCACCCTTTTTTGCATCATTGAGCCATGACAAACACGACGACGCCCCAGTACATCACTCTCGGACATAGCGGGCTGCGCGTACCCCGACTTTGGCTGGGCGCAATGATGTTTGGCGATCAAACCGACGAGAGCGTCGCACGCGAAATGGTGGCAGTCACACGTGATGCGGGGCTCAATGCCATTGACACGGCTGACAATTATGCAAACGGTGAGTCAGAACGCATGGTCGGCCGCCTGATTGCGCAGGATCGCTCGCGCTGGGTGGTCGCTACGAAAGTCGCGAACGCAATCGGCAAAGAGCCCAATGACAAAGGGTTATCGCGCCGCTGGGTCACACACGAAGTTGACAATAGCCTCAAGCGTCTGGGCACTGACTGGATCGATGTCTATTACATGCACAAGGATGACGAGGTCACCCCGATTGAAGAAACCCTATCAACCTTTGCCAGGCTCATCGAGCAGGGAAAGATTCGGTATTACGGGATCTCTAACTTCCGTGGCTGGCGCGTTGCCCGCATGGTGGAAACTGCAAAAAAAATGGGGATTCCCCAGCCCATCGTCTGTCAACCCCCTTACAGCGCGGTGACGCGACTCATCGAAACAGAAGTCATTCCAGCCTGCGAACATTACGGCGTAGGCGTTGTCGCCTATAGCCCACTCGCGCGCGGAGTCTTAACCGGAAAGTACGCGCCAAACGTAGAGCCAGACGCTCAAAGTAGAGCGGGTCGAGGCGATCGTCGCATCCATCAAACAGAGTTCCGCCCTGAATCACTCGAAATCGCGAATGCGCTAAAAAAACATGCCGAGAGCCGTCATCTTAGCGCCACGCAGTTTGCAATCGCTTGGGCACTGAACAACAAACTTTTAAGCGGTGTCATCGGGGGTCCGCGCACGCTTGAGCAATGGAAAGACTACGTGGCAGCGTTGGCCGTGCAATTACAGCCAGAAGACGAAACCTTGGTCAATTCTCTCGTGCCGCCCGGTTATGCCTCCACACACGGCTTTGTCGACCCCCAATACCCTGTTGAAGGGCGCAAACCACGTTAATAAAAAGACCGTCCCAAAGAGATATTTGGGACGATACTTTTGCGGCGATAATATGGGCTTGGCAACATCCTTGCACGCATTATGAACAAGCGCGACATCGTCATTCGGCAAATCACTTATTTGCGGGGTCCAAACATCTGGACCTACTGCGCCACGCTAGAGGCGCTCATCGACATCGGCGAGCTAGAGGACTGCCCATCTCATACCGTCCCTGGCCTCTATGAGCGGCTAACCACCCTACTGCCAAGCCTGATTGAACACCGCTGCAGCCCCGGTGTACGCGGTGGTTTTTTGATGCGACTTAAAGAGGGTACGTGGCCTTGTCACATCATCGAGCATGTCACCCTCGCACTGCAAGACCTCGCAGGCGTTCCTGGCTATGGCTTCGGACGTGCCCGGGAGACGGAAGAACGCGGCGTCTATAAAGTCATGGTCAGCGGCTGGCAAGAAGACGTCACGCGCGCTTCTCTGCTCACCGCACGAGATTTAGTGCTTGCTGTGATTGAAGACCAACCCTATGATTTTGATGCAGCACTTGAAGAGCTGCGCGATCTTGCTCAGGATCTCTGCCTTGGACCAAGTACCGCTTCCATGGTGCTCGCTGCTGACGATCGAACGATTCCCGCGATCCGACTAAGCTCGGGCAATCTCGTGCAGTTTGGCTATGGTGCCAAACAGCGACGCATCTGGACTGCCGAAACAGATCAAACCAGCGCGATTGCCGAAACAATCTCACGCGATAAAGATCTGACCAAATCGTTACTCGAATCGTGCGGCGTGCCGATTCCCCAAGGCCGTGCGGTAGATAGTGCCGCTGACGCTTGGGAGGCCGCGCAAGAGATCGGTCTTCCCGTCGTGGTCAAACCGCTTGATGGCAACCATGGTCGCGGCGTCTTCATTAATCTAGGAACTCGACAAGAAATCGAAGCTGCATACGACGTCGCGGTGGACGAAGGCTCAGGCGTGTTGGTCGAACGTTTTATCCGCGGCAATGAACATCGGCTACTGGTCGTCGGTGGCAAGCTTGCGGCGGCAGCCAAAGGACAAATGGCGAGCGTCACAGGTGATGGCAAGCAGACGGTTACCGAACTCATTGCATCACAGATCAACTCCGATCCACGACGTGGACGAGGTGAAGGACAACCGCTCAATCCGGTTCGCATTGATTCGGCCGCACGACTCGAACTCAAGCGCCAGGGCTTTGATGCGGACAGCATTATTCCTGCAGGGCGCGACGTCTTAATCCAACGAAACGGTAACGTGGCGTTCGACTGCACCAGTGATGTGCACCCGGAAGTCGCTGCAATGGCTGCTCTCGCCGCCAAGGCAGTAGGCTTGGATATCGCGGGTATCGATCTCGTTGCCGAAGATATATCTAAGCCGTTACTGGCTCAGGGTGCAGCCATTGTCGAAGTCAACGCTGGGCCTGGATTGCTCATGCATTTGCAACCAGCAGAAGGCACGTCGCAGCCCGTGGGGCGTGCGATCATTGATCATATTTTTCCAGACGACGAAAACGGCAGCATTCCACTGATTGGCGTCACGGGATCAAGCGCTACGACTGAAGTTTCCAATCTGGTTTTTCATCTGCTCAAGCACAGTAACGCGTGCGTTGGGTTGGCGAACACAACAGGACTCTACGTCGGTAAGCGCGTGCTAAACCAGCATGACAGCGCGAACTGGAAACAAGGGCAACGACTCTTGCTCAACAAAGAGGTCGAGGCCGCTGTCATTGAAAATCGAGGCATGCAAATCCTGACAGAAGGACTTGCCTACGATCGCTGCAGCGTGGGTATTGTGACCAATGTCGCTTATTCAGTCGACTACAAACGACCTGAGGTCGCCTATCACGCCTTTGAGAACGCCGAAGACCTCATTAAGGTCTTTCGGACGCAAGTCGACGTCGTTTTACCGACAGGCCATGCCATCCTCAACGCAGCCGACGAGAACGTCGTGGCCATGGCAGCTTATTGTGATGGCGCCATTACCTTCTACGCGGTTTCGTCTGAAAACCAGACACTGCGTGAACATATTGCGGCCGGCAAACGCGCGGCCACCATTCAAAACTCACAGGTGACACTGATTTTTGGCGAGGAACGTCTTGAGGTGTTTTCTTTGGAGGTGCTCGCGCCTGATTTACGAACATCACCTCAACTACTCGAAACCCTTCTTGCTGCGGCCGCTGCAGCTTGGGTCTCAGATATCCCTGCTGAACAGATCCGCTCTGGCCTCACTACTTTTGCTTATTAGTCCAACCCTTTGGTTAGCGTGGGCACCGCCATATTGAGCAGTATTCCTTAGTAAAATCATTGTTCTCGACACAATCGGTCCATTTTCACTACGGGTGGCTTAACCTCCAAGTCACTTTAACAAAGGTTCATCTAGCATGACTGCTCGTACTTCTTGTCACCGCCTTCAGGTTGCTACTCCCCTCTTTGATTTCATCGAATGTCAGGTTCTTCCAGGCACTGGTGTGACCAGTGCTGATTTTTGGAAAGGATTTGACGCAATCGTGCACGACCTCGGCCCCAACAATGCAGCATTGCTCGCCGAACGGGAGCGGATTCAAACAGAGATGGACGCGTGGCATCGTGCGCACCCTGGTCCTATTCAGGACATGCCTGCGTATAAGGCGTTTCTGACTAAGATCGGTTATCTCGCGCCGATCCCAGACAAGGCTAAAGCCACGACTACGAACGTTGATGCTGAACTCGCGCTTCAAGCCGGTCCGCAACTCGTGGTGCCGGTTCTCAATGCTCGCTATGCACTGAATGCAGCCAATGCTCGCTGGGGCTCTTTGTATGACGCGCTGTATGGCACGGATGCCATCTCCGAGGACGGCGGTGCAACACGCGCCGGCGGATACAACCCAGTGCGTGGCGGCAAAGTCATCGCGTACGGACGTAAATTTTTAGATCAAGCCGCTGCCCTCGCTTCAGGCTCGCACAGCGACGTGACGCGCTACGCCGTCAAAGCGGGGACATTCACGGCGACGCTCAAGAACGGCGCAATCACTGGCCTGGCAGACAGCAACAAATTTGTGGGCTTTCAAGGCGACGCTTCCTCTCCAAGCGCGG
>CANFEI010000045.1 GCA_947445495.1 Alcaligenaceae bacterium | reverse complement strand
CTTGATATCCAAAGACGGGATCAAACACTCAACCTCAAACTGCTGGCTGTGCGCCGCACCGTGTGTGGCGACAACGTTATAGATCGGCAAGGCAAGCTTGCGACTTTGCAAAAACTCTTGCAATAAGGTTTTTGCGTCTTTACCCAACGTCAGCGGATCGACACTCGCCAGGATGGGCTTGTACAACCGCTCAACAAGTTGTTGTGCGGCGACGAACCCTCCGTCCAGGTAGACCGCAGCGAGCACAGCTTCGAAGGTATCGGCCAAAATCGATGGGCGGCGAAAACCACCACTCTTGAGTTCTCCTTCGCCTAAACGCAAAAACTTGGATAGATCCAGCTTTTGAGCGATGTCGGCGAGCGAGGATTGCTTAACCAAGTTCGCACGCACGCGCGATAAGTCGCCTTCGTCTAGTGTGCCGTAATGATTGAACAACAGTGCCGCGACCGCCACGTTAAGAACCGAATCACCAAGAAACTCTAAGCGCTCGTTGTGACGCGCGCCATGACTGCGATGCGTCAGCGCCTGCTCAAGCAATGCAGGTTTGACGAATTTATATCCGAGCGAGGTTTCGAGTGCGGCCAGTGGCATGAAGCGAAGAACATGAAGCGAGTGAATCGAGTTGAGCGAAATTAGTGGAAAGGACCAATGCGGCCCAAACTACCAAAATTCATCCAAATGAAGAAAGCTTTACCAACGATATTGGCCTCAGGGACAAATCCCCAGAAACGACTGTCGAGACTATTGTCGCGGTTGTCTCCCATCATAAAGTAAACACCGGCAGGGACAGTACAGCGGACACCATTACGTAGGTATTCGCATTTTTCACGATGCGGGAAGCTTGAAATAGGTCCTATATCCTGCGAACGTCGCTCATCTAGCAGTATTTTATGGGGCTTGTCGCCCAGGGACTCTATGAATTGTGCGGTATACGCCACACGATCCGGCTCAAAATACTGCCCATCGGCCTGACGGGGAACCTCTTTGCCGTTGATATAGAGTTTCTTGTCCAAATAAGCAACTTGATCGCCAGGTAGGCCAACGACGCGCTTGATGTAATCCACGGAGGGGTCGACTGGATAGCGAAACACCATCACATCACCACGCTGTGGCTGACCGATCGGAATCACCTTGGTATCAACGACCGGCAAACGTAGTCCGTACGTGAATTTATTGACAAGGATAAGATCGCCCGACTGCAACGTCGGCAGCATGGATCCCGAAGGAATGCGGAACGGCTCGACAATAAACGAGCGCAGAACAAAGACAAACAAGATGACGGGAAAAAAACTGACGCCGTACTCCACCCACCACGGCATTTTTCCAAACTCGGCCTGAATCTGCTCTTGACGCGTTAATTTTTCATGGTCAGGTAGACCGGCCCAACTCGGGCGAGCCCGCTCAAGCGCCTGCATCACACGGGCCGCTCGTTTATGACGCAAAGAAAAGCGATCCAGCGACCACACAATACCGGTCACGACAAGCAACACAAAAAGAATTAAGGCAAAGTTCCAGCTCATTGTTTCGACCTTTGCAAACGTTTTATTTATCTTCTACCTGCAGGATCGCCAAGAACGCCTCCTGTGGGATTTCAACACTACCGACTTGCTTCATGCGTTTTTTGCCAGCCTTCTGTTTTTCAAGAAGTTTCTTTTTACGACTGACATCGCCGCCATAACACTTCGCCAGCACGTTCTTACGCAACGCCTTGACGTTCTCGCGTGCGATGATTTCAGCCCCGATCGCGGCCTGAATCGCCACGTCATACATCTGGCGTGGAATCAACTCGCGCATCCGCGACACCACATCACGGGCGCGGTAGCGCGCATTGGCGCGATGGCAAATTGTTGAAAGCGCATCGACCTTGTCGCTATTAATCAACAGATCAACCTTGACAACATCTGCGGCGCGATATTCTTTGAACTCGTAATCCATGGAGGCATAGCCGCGCGACACAGACTTTAATTTGTCAAAGAAATCGAGCACGATCTCGGCGAGCGGGATCTCATAATGCAAATGCACTTGACGGCCGTGGTAGGTCATATCAAGTTGCACACCACGCTTACTATTACAAAGTGTCATCACCGTGCCGACATACTCTTGGGGCATAAAGAGGGTGACATTAACAATAGGCTCGCGCACTTCTAGGTATTTACCCACCTCAGGCATACGCGAAGGACTTTCAATCTGAATCACACTATTGTCACGCAACTCGACCTCATAGACTACCGAGGGTGCGGTAGTGATGATATCCATATCGAACTCGCGTTCAAGCCGCTCTTGCACGATTTCCATGTGCAATAAGCCCAGAAAGCCGCAACGAAAACCAAACCCCAGCGCCTGAGAAATCTCGGGCTCGTACATGAGGGCGGAATCGTTGAGTTTGAGTTTTTCAAGAGAGTCGCGCAGCTGATCGTATTCACTGCTCTCGACGGGATAGAGACCCGCAAACACCTGAGGCTTGACTTCTTTAAAGCCAGGCAACGGCACAGTGGAGGGCTTGGCAAACGTCGTGATGGTGTCACCGACCTTCGCATCAGCCAACTCTTTGATCCCCGCAACGACAAAACCGACTTCACCTGCGGACAAAAACTTACGCGCCTCGGACTTAGGCGTAAACACCCCGACTTGTTCACACAAGTGAACGGCACCGGTAGCCATGAAAAAGATTTTATCTTTTGGTGTGAGTACGCCATTCGCGATACGCACCAGCATGACAACGCCAACATAATTATCGAACCAGGAGTCAACGATCAACGCCTGCAACGCAGACTTCGGGTCTCCTTTGGGTGCGGGGATTCGAGCGACAACGGCCTCGAGGATTTCGTCGATACCCATGCCGGTCTTGGCACTCGCCAAAATCGCATTCGAGGCATCGATGCCAATGACTTCTTCGACTTCTGCGCGTGCACTTTCAGGGTCGGCTGAAGGCAAATCCATTTTGTTCAACACGGGCACGACTTCAACACCGAGTTCGATTGCGGTGTAGCAATTCGCGACGGTTTGCGCCTCAACACCCTGCGAGGCATCCACCACAAGCAGTGCACCTTCGCAGGCAGACAGCGAGCGACTGACCTCATAAGAGAAGTCAACGTGGCCTGGCGTGTCGATCAGATTGAGGTTGTAAACGTTCCCATCAGCAGCCTTGTAATGTAGCGCCGCCGTCTGGGCTTTGATGGTGATACCCCGCTCGCGCTCGATATCCATCGAATCCAGCACTTGGGCCGACATTTCCCGGTCCGCCAAGCCCCCGCAACGCTGAATTAAACGGTCTGCGAGAGTGGATTTGCCGTGATCGATGTGGGCAATGATAGAGAAATTGCGAATATGCTGCATAACACCTGAAAAGTAAGCTAGCAAGCAAAAGGGGCGCCCTGCGCCCCTTTTGCGGCAAACCGCTATTCTAGCCCTTCTTGGCCTATTTAGCAGTGCTGACAGCGACCCAACGGGTTTGATCGCCGCTACGAACCATGAGGCCAACCGGACGAGAAGCATCCAGCGCAGCGATCACTTTGGCGAACTGGTCGGGGCTAGTGATATCCGTGTCATTGGCAGCCAAAATAATGTCTCCCTCGACAATCCCTGCCGTCGAGGCGGGCGCGCCCACCGTTGTCACTTGCACGCCACCCTTGATCCGCAGCTTTTTCTGTACATCCGCCGTAACAGGCACCAGCGTCATGCCCAACACGACCTTCTGGGTTTCAACCGCCTTAGGTGCGGCAGGTGCTTCGGCTGTCTTCTCCGCCTTGATTTCAGCAACGCTGACTTTCAAGGTAATCAGCTTACCTTTACGCCACACTTCCAAAGGTGCCGAGGTGCCAGGCTTGGTGCTACCGACCAAGCGTGGCAAATCTGACCAGCGTGTAATGGGTTTGCCATCAAACTTCAGGATCACATCTCCTGGTTGCACGCCAGCTTTGTCAGCCGGCGCGTCGGGTTCTACACCACTGACTAGCGCGCCCTCGGCTTTAGGCAAACCGATCGCCTGGGCCACTTCTTTGCTGACTTCACCAATTTGTACACCAATTCGGCCGCGCGTCACGCGTCCACTGGACCGCAATTGATCCGCGACACGCATCGCTTCGTCGATAGGGATCGCAAGCGAAATCCCCATAAAGCCACCACTGCGTGACACGATCTGCGCGTTAATCCCAACCACCTCACCCGCGAGGTTAAGCAGCGGACCACCCGAGTTACCAGGATTGACTGCAACGTCAGTTTGAATGAATGGGAGGTAGTCGCCGGTCTCTCGGCCCAGCGCACTAATAATTCCAGAAGTCACTGTCGATTCCAGGCCGAAAGGAGAGCCAATCGCCATCACCCACTGCCCTTTCTTCAGGGTCTTGGTATCGCCGATTGGCAGAGACACCATGTCCTTAGCCTCGATCTTCAGCAGCGCCACATCGGTGCGCTGATCGCTACCGATCACTTTCGCTTTGAACTCACGACCATCGGTCAGCGTCACAAAAATATCGGTCGCATCGGCCACAACGTGATGATTCGTCAAAAGATGACCATCGGACGAGATAAAGAAACCCGAACCTACCCCGCGTGGCACGCTGCGCTCTTCGGGTTCAGCGCGACCTCCGCGTGGCCCTTGCTGAGGAGGTCTCGCACCACCGGGCGGCTGAAAGTCTGGCCCAAAGAAGTGACGAAACAACTCATAGGGATCCTGCCCTTGAGGCCCCTGACGATTCCTAGAGACTTTCGCCGTTGTACGAATATTGACCACTGCGGCTTCGGACTTCTCAACGATCGTCGTGAAATCAGGCAGCGAGTTCGTGCGCGCCTGCGTGGACGTTTGATAACCCGCGCCGACAGCAATCACGACAGCCAGCATGAGTGTCCATGCGACTTGACGCATGCGCCCAGCGGATGGATAGAAAGATGAAGGGTACTGAGTTTGCATCATGAATGGACTCCGCATAAAACGTTTATGTCGTAAGCACCTAACGAGGGCTCGCAACAGACATGTACTGAATGGACTGCGCTAATTGTTCAAGGCTAGAGGCCGGCACTTCACCCAGAACGGTTAACCAGTAATTTGCAATGCGTACCCCATAGATGTTGACCGAACCGCTTTGTGCAGCACCCTGTGGTAGATACTCAGACCGCTCAGATAAATAAGGTTCAATAAAAATTGAAATAGTTGCAAGCCCATCAGACAACACCAGTTGATGCACAGGCTTGCGATCTGCGAATTCACGCGTCACTTCTGATGTCGATACATACCCTGGGGGTGGCGGCACACGCCAACCCAAGGATGTCAAATCAATTTTTTGATGTTGTGTTCGCACAGTCTGCCAATCTTTAGTCGGCCAGGTAGGCATCAGCATAGCTTCAGAAATTACGGCGCCAATCTCAATCTGCGTAAAGGCGATTTGCTCAACGACTGCGCCACGTTCATCCACCATTTGCGCTTTGAGCAACAAGCTGGATGCGGTGTCTGCACACAAACGATAGCCGTAGCGATGCGCATCGCGCGGGACGACTTCGATCGGTTGGCATGGACGGCCGGCGACACGCAACGGGACAGCGCCCACCGACACACTGTAGTTGTTCTCGATCGACTGCGGGTCTATACGCAGCAACCCTGGAAAACGATCGCCACGCTGACGCTCACGCAGCACAGTCTTTTGCTCAGGCATCAAGCACTGCACCTCATCGTCGGTACGAAGATACTCACGCGGGGCGCCATCGAGCACTTCAATACGTTCTTTTTCTTGCTTACCATCGAAATGATGGGTGATGCGCGAGGACTGGATGTGATCGCCTTGTTGATAGGCATAAACGCCCACGTAGTTCAGTTGACGCGCCGCCTCTTGGATCTGTCGCAGCACCGTCGCACCACTTTGCGCCTGCGCAACGCTCGCACATACGCACAGCCCTACAGCAAGCCATGCACTGATAGGCTTCAAAACTTGGTTACGCGACAACTCCATCCACCCACCCATTAGCGAGATGCGCCAAACGAAGCTTGTCGTACGTTTGCGGGACCCGAAAGTTGACGGTGTGCGCTGACGTAATCTCGTACAGCAGGTGCGTCTGCATTAGAAGCAATGTTTTTGGGCGCTGACGAGCCCGCCATTTGCGCGCTAGACACTCCTGCATCTGGCAAAAGAAAAGGCCTGGCTATCCAGACGACCGATGCCACAGCGGCGGCCATCGCCAGGCTTGACCAGACAAGCGACCGCCAACCTTTTCCTGTCCGTTTTTGCTTTGGCTCGACCTGTGCGGGCCGTGGTGCAGCAATGATGGCAGGTTCTGTCACCAGCGCCTGTGCCACGCGCGCGCGCAGGTCCGACGTACTTGCAATCGCCAACTCTGGCGTACGCAGCGTATCACCGATCAAGTGGTACACCTGCCAAGTCTGTTGACCGCTTTGAGTCAATACCGCCTCCGGCATTGGAGTGGTTTGATCGCCATCCATCCAAGCGGAGATCGTGTCAGCAAGCTCCTGGGAGTCGGAGTGAGGCTCAACAGAATGTGGGGGTTGACTCATTTTTAAGAACTCCTTACCAGCGACGATCGCCGGTATTACCCAGCAAAGGTTTTAATCGGGTTGCGATGGCTTCACGCGCACGAAAAATACGAGACCGCACCGTTCCGATAGGACAGTTCATGCTCTGTGCGATATCTTCATAGCTCATGCCATCAATTTCACGCATCACAATTGCGTTGCGCAGATCCTCGGGTAAATCATTCATTGCCTTATTAACGGTTTCTGCAATTTGCCGGCTCGCCATTTCGGATTCTGGGTTGCTGCTATCGGTTAGGTTGTCAGTTTCGTTAAAAGTTTCACCTTCTTCACTTTCATATGCAGAAGGTGCGCTCGGTCGACGCTTATTCTGAGCCAACCAGTTGCGCGCAGTATTGATCGCGATGCGATAGAGCCAAGTGTAAAAAGCGCTCTCACCCCTGAACTGCGGCAAAGCACGATACGCTTTTATAAAGGATTCCTGAGCTACGTCTTCGATCTCAGCTGGATCGCGAATCATTCGCGACAGTAAGCGCATGATTTTTCGCTGATATTTAAGAACCAGCAGATCGAAGGCCTGCTTATCTCCGCGCTGCACTCGTGCGACTAACTCAGCGTCTACATCGCGTTCAGTCAAGCTGTTTTCCTCTCAAAAGCCTGGCGGGACTGCTCGATTGACGAGGCAGCCAGCGCAGATACTTGTCGAAGTGTTTCCTCAGGAACAGCTCGACGCCAGAGCGTCAAGTTGACGATCTTGGAGGAGTTATGGGGGTGATCTTGTAATTTCAAACCCAGTGTCAGCCCAAAAATATGACGTTGGCGACGTACGACACGAATCTGCCTGACTTGAGAAAGGCCAAGGTCTGCGGAAAAAGTGCCCAACAACCAAGTTGGTTGATCGCAAGCCACCAGTGTGAGGCCTGGGAGTCGCTCTAGTCGGCCGCGCCGTTCAATGCCGTAGATGACTGAGGGCACAGCACTTAAGAAGAACGTCACAACTCCCGGAAACTTGAGCCAGACGCAGGCAAGAACAACTGCCAAACTGGCTAAACACACCAGTACGCTTTCAAGAACACTGACCCAGGTGGGCCTAAACACCGAAACTGTGAGGG
>CANFEI010000044.1 GCA_947445495.1 Alcaligenaceae bacterium | reverse complement strand
TGCTAGCCGTTGGTCCCGGTAAACAAACCGAAGACGGCAAAGTGTTGAAGATGGATGTCAAAGTCGGCGACAAAGTTCTGTTCGGCAAGTATGCCGGCCAGACCGTTAAAGTCGATGGCGAAGAAGTCCTCGTCATTCGCGAGGAAGAAATCCTCGCTGTGGTCCAGTAATTCACAGAACACAGAAGGAATCTAAATGGCTGCCAAGCAAGTCTTATTCGGCGATGATGCACGTGTGCGTATCGTCCGTGGCGTGAACATCCTCGCCAACGCAGTAAAAACAACTCTCGGTCCTAAGGGCCGCAACGTCGTGCTCGAGCGTTCTTTCGGCGCACCAACCGTCACCAAAGACGGCGTGTCGGTTGCTAAAGAAATCGAACTCAAAGACAAATTTGAAAACATCGGCGCTCAGCTGGTCAAGGAAGTTGCTTCCAAGACGTCTGATAATGCAGGTGACGGCACCACCACGGCAACCGTGTTGGCTCAGTCGATCGTTGTCGAAGGCCTGAAGTACGTGGCTGCCGGCATCAATCCAATGGATCTCAAGCGCGGCATCGACAAAGCAGTCGCCGTTGCGGTTGAAGAGCTCAAAAAGCTCTCCAAGCCATGCACAACCACCAAAGAAATTGCTCAAGTCGGTTCGATCTCGGCTAACAGTGACTTCTCGATCGGCCAGATCATTGCTGACGCAATGGACAAAGTTGGTAAAGAAGGCGTCATCACCGTCGAAGACGGTAAGTCGCTTGAAAACGAGCTCGATGTGGTCGAAGGTATGCAATTTGACCGCGGCTATTTGTCGCCTTACTTCATCAACAACCCAGACAAGCAAGTCTCAGCGCTGGAAGATCCTTATGTTCTGATCTATGACAAGAAAGTCAGCAACATCCGTGATCTGCTTCCCGTACTGGAGCAAGTTGCTAAGTCGAGCCGTCCACTGCTGATCGTGGCAGAAGACGTCGAAGGCGAAGCCTTGGCAACTCTGGTTGTGAACAACATCCGCGGCATCCTCAAGACCACCGCTGTGAAAGCGCCTGGTTTTGGTGATCGTCGTAAAGCAATGCTTGAAGACATCGCCATCCTCACCGGTGGTACCGTTATTTCCGAAGAAACCGGCATGTCGCTTGAAAAAGCCACGCTGGCCGAACTCGGTCAAGCAAAGCGTATCGAAGTCGGTAAAGAAAACACCATCATCATCGACGGTCATGGCGATGCCAAGTCGATCGAGGCACGCGTCAAACAGATCCGTGTTCAGATCGAAGAAGCAACCTCTGACTACGATCGCGAAAAACTGCAAGAGCGCGTGGCCAAGTTGGCCGGCGGTGTTGCTGTGATCCGCGTGGGTGCTGCAACCGAAGTCGAAATGAAAGAAAAGAAGGCACGTGTCGAAGACGCATTGCACGCAACCCGTGCAGCTGTGGAAGAAGGCATTGTTCCTGGCGGTGGCGTTGCACTGATCCGCACGCGCGCGGTGGTCTCCAAGGTCAAGGGCGACAATCCGGACCAAGACGCTGGCATCAAGCTTGTCTTGCGTGCCATCGAAGAGCCTCTGCGCACCATCGTTGCAAACGCTGGCAGCGAGCCAAGCGTTGTGGTCAATAACGTTGCAAACGGCAAAGGTAACTACGGCTTTAACGCCGCCACCGGCGAGTACGGTGACCTAGTCGAGCAAGGCGTTTTGGATCCAACTAAAGTCACGCGTACAGCTCTGCAAAACGCAGCCTCTGTCGCCAGCCTGTTGTTGACGACCGAAGTCGCAGTTTGCGAACTCGTCGAAGACAAACCAGCCGGCGGCGGCGGTATGCCTGGTGGCGATATGGGCGGCATGGGTGGTATGGGCGGCATGGGCTTCTAAGCTCAGGTCTTTCAGACACCAGCCCCGATTTTTTCGGGGTACGCACGAAACCCCCGGGTTATTTACCGGGGGTTTTTTTATGCGTGGCGTCTTTGCGTACAATCTTCGCCTATGACGGCAAGCTCGCTCACGGGTATGCTTGGATCCACAGATGTAATAAGGCGGTTGTAGATGACTCAAGATGCGCAGGTGCAAACGGTATGGTCCGAGGCTGAGCTCTCTGTTTTAGCGGTCAAGGCGTTTCAAGGGCTAGGCTTGACGCAAGCAGACGCAAAAGATGTTGTGCAAGTGCTCGTCATGGCCGATCTGTTCGGTTTGAGTACGCACGGTCTGTCGCGGGTTGAGTCCTACGGCGACCGGTTGCTTGTGAAGGGCATCCGTGCCCAGCCCAAGATCACCGTGCAGACGCCAGCGCCCGCTCTGCGCCTCGTGGATGGTGATAATGGCGTCGGGCCGCTGGTCGGTATGCACGCACTGCGTGCGGCGATGGACGCCGCCAAGCAATGTGGAATCGGAATGGCGTTTGCGCGTGGCAGTAATCATTTTGGACCGATCTCTCCCTACTCACTGATTGCGGCGCAGCAAGGTTTTGCAAGCATCATCGGCAGTAATGCAACGACTACTATCGCTCCTTGGGGCGGCAGTGATGCGCGCCTAGGCAATAGCCCGCTCGGTTTCGGCGTACCAAACCCAGGCGGCGATCCCTTTTTGCTGGACATGGCCATGAGCGTCGTGGCACGGGCCAAAATCCGTAACGCATTCAAGCGTGGCGAGGCAATCCCAGATACTTGGGCAACCGACGACAAAGGCCGGCCAACAACAGACCCGAAGGCCGCCCTCGATGGATTTTTGCAGCCGATTGGGGGTCACAAGGGTTATGGACTGGCCCTGCTGGTTGATTTGTTTGCGGGGCTGCTCTCTAACGCAGCCTATCTAACCCACGTGAAATCTTGGGTCGATGCGCCTGATGAGCCACAGAACTTGGGTCATTTCTTTATTTTGATCAATACGCAGATGCTTGGATCGATGCAGTGGCTCACCGAACGTATGACCGATTTTGCATCGATCTTGCACGACAGCCCCGCCGCTGTTGAGGGGCGCCCTGTTATTGTGCCGGGCGAAATCGAGCTGCAGAAAATGAAGCAACAGCGTGCGCAGGGCATCACGCTTGATGCCGCCACTGTTACGTTGCTGCATCAACACGCAGCGCGTACAAAGTAATTACCTCTAATTTAATCGAGCTGTTTCTTTTCTAGACAGGTAGCCCAAGATGACAGAGCATGAGTGGACGTGGTTATGGATACCCGCCTCAATTTTTGCAGCGGCGGCGCAGGCAGGCCGCAATGCCATACAGCGCAGCCTCACTGAGCAGCTCGGTACGCTCGGCGCAACACAGGTTCGTTTTTTGTACGGTTTCCCCTTCGCATTGTTATTCACACTCATCGCTATCTTTGTAACGGGTTCGGTGTTGCCCTCGATGAATTTGAACTTTGTCTTATTTGTTCTGGCGGGGGCACTGTCGCAAATCGCCGCGACGGCGTTGATGCTAGCGGCCATGCGGCAACGCGCATTCGTTGTGGTGACGGCTTGGACAAAGACTGAGCCTGTCCAGGTAGCGTTGTTTGGTCTCATTGTGTTGGGCGATCAAATCTCTTTATTGGCGATGGGGGCGATTATTATCGCGACCGTGGGCGTGACCATCATGGCGTCTAAGCCAGCGGCTGACGGTGAGGCAGGACCTTCCTGGCAGCCTGTTGTGTTGGGGTTGTTGGCGGCTGCATGTTTTGCGATTGCTGCAGTGTCTTTCCGAGGCGGCATCTTGGCCTTAGGTGAGGCGCATTTTTTCGTGCGAGCCTCGTGGACCTTGACTTGTGGACTGGGTTTACAGACCGTCTTATTGGCAGCCTGGATGATGACGTTTCATTACGAGGCGTGGGTGCGCTGTCTGAAAGCGTGGCGTATTTCAATCTGGGGTGGTTTACTTGGCGCTTCGGCGTCACAAGGTTGGTTTCTTGGTTTTGCCCTGACAGCGGCGGCGAATGTCCGCACACTTGGTTTGGTTGAGGTGTTGTTCGCACAGTTGCTTTCCTGGCGCGTATTCTTGAGCAAGAGCACCAGACGGGAAACGCTCGGCATCGTACTGATCGTTGCCGGCGTCGCCTGTCTCTTATTGACGATGCCTTGATTCAGGCGCTGTACAGACTTACGCCCGCGCGTCGAACAATAGGGCTACTGTAAAAGCGGCAGACGCTTCGCTGCCGTGTCAGCGGCGGGTGTGCCCTTGTAATCTTTGACAATGCGTTGCAGCGTCACCTTTGCGCCAGGACGATTATTGAGTTCAATCTGGCAGGCGGCAACCATTAACAAGGCGTCTGGAGCACGCTGCTGCGTTGGGAATTTTTGAACCATCGCTTGCAAAGTCCCCATCGCACCTTTGAAGTCTTTGAGCGCGTAGCGGCTGCTGCCAAGATAAAACTGCGCAGTGGGTGTGAGCGTACTGTCAGGGTATAGCGTCATGAACGCTGTGAGATTTTGAATCGTTTCTTTGTACTGGCCTTTGCGAAACGTTTCCATCGACTGCTCAAAGGCAGACTGCTCTCTCGGGTCTTGCGATTGCGCATCGGGTGCACGCCCGCCGCCTGCCGCACTAGACGCACCACCTGCGCCGCCTGGTCGCGTCAATTGTTCCATGTCACCGCGTAGACGCATCACCTCTTGCTCCAAGGCTTCGATTTGGTCTGCAAGCTGTATGCGCGCGCGTTGATTTGCTTCTGTCAGAGTTCGAACTTGTTGACGTAACTCTACGATTGCTTTGCGTGCGTCGTCGTCGGCAAACGCGAACGCGGTGTGGCTCAGAACAACACCGCCGGAAATCGTGAGCCCGAGCACAACTTGGCGAATAATCGATGATTTAAAAATCATAGGTGATTCCTTTCGAAAGTAACAGGGCGGCCTATCAGCCGCCCCGCACAGATCTAACTTAAGCGTAATGAATTAACGCTTGTAGTTGAAATCCGCGCGACGGTTTTCAGCGTAATCCGCATCGCTATCGCCCAGTGCTTTTGGCTTTTCTTTACCGAAGCTGATGGTTTCAACTTGGGTATCGGATACACCAATCAAGGTCAGCATGCGGCGAACGGCTTCTGCACGACGTTGGCCGAGCGCCAGGTTGTATTCCGAGCCGCCACGTGCGTCGGTGTTGCCTTCAATTACCACACGCTGCTGGGGCTTGCTTGCTAGGTATTTACCGTGGGTTTCAACGAGGCTACGGTACTGTTCGCTGACCGTGTAGCCATTGAAGTCAAAGTAAACAGAGCGCTGCTTAGCCAAAATACTTTGCGGGTTGAATGGATCAAGAATTCCCGAGCCGTCCGCACCGGCGCCAGCGCCTGCCTGGTCATCCAGAGAGACTGAACTACACGCAACAAGACTCGCGGCAACTGCCGCAATGGTTAACGCTTTGGCGATACGAGCTTTCATTACATTTCCTTTGCTAGGAGATTCGACTATTTGGAAAACGGGCCCCAGGTGGGTTCGCGTATTTCACCGTTCAGGATTGATAGTGTTTGGCGTACGCGCCCATCGCTGGACACACCGGCCAAGACACTCCGACCACCTTGCACGGAGGCATACAACACTTGCATGCCATTGGGCGCGAAACTGGGCGACTGATCATCTCGTCCAGCCGTAAGGAAGGACTCGGCGTTGTTCGTCAGATTCAACGAAACGATACGGTATGCCCCGTCTCGGCGCGTTACAGTGAGCAACGTTTTGCCATCTGGAGAAATTCTAGGTGAGATATTGTAACCGCCGTTGAAGGTTATGCGGCGAGGCTCTCCGCCATCAAGTCCAGCCTGATAGATCTGGGGGCTGCCACTGCGGTCGCTCGTGAAGTACAGGGAGCGTCCGTCCGGGCTGAAGACAGGCTCGGTGTCGATGAGTGGCGAGCGCGTGATGCGACGCAAGTTCGAGCCATCGGCAGCGCTGACGGTATAAATCTGCGATAAACCATCACGGGTAAGTACGACCGCTAGCTGGCTACCATCTGGCGACCAAGCTGGCGCGGAGTTATTGCCCTTGAAATTTGCGACCGGAAAGCGCTTGCTGGTGGCGAGTTCATGCACATAGACCACTGGTTTGCCGGATTCAAAGCTGACGTAGGCCAAGCGCGAACCATCTGGTGACCAAGTGGGTGAAATAACGGGTTCGCGCGAGCGCAGGGCAACCTGGGGGTTTTGACCGTCCGCATCGGCAATTTGCAGCTCGTAAGTGTTGCCTTGCTTCAGAACGTAAGCGATGCGGGTGGCAAACACGCCTCGAATGCCCGTGATTTTCTCGTAGATACGGTCTGAGATTTGATGTGCCACGCGCCGAAGCTCTTTTTCGGTGCCAGAGAAGGCTACGCCATCGAGGGGGCCGCGTTTGACGGTGTCGCCCAAGCGATACTTGACTTCGAAGCGCCCATCGGGCGTACGCACGACTGTGCCGTATGCGATGAAGTCAGCGCCCCGTGTGCGCCATTCATCGAAGGCAATAGGGGTGTCGACCGTCAGATTGGATCCGGAGGTCGAAATCAGGCGGAATTGTCCAGAGCGCGTCAGATCGGCACGAATAATTTCAGCAATTTGCGCGCCAGCGGCATCACCACTGAAGTCAGCGATCGCGACGGGGTATTGCTGTGCGCCCGTCCCCGAGATGTCGACCCGCAGCTGTGCGTGCGCGGGTAGACCGGCGAGCAGGCCGAGTATTGCGAGACACAGGGCAAACCAAATGCGAGCGCTCGGTAAAAAGCTGCGGGCAGATTGTCGGTTGCCAAATGAGTGGGGGGACATCATATCTTTACGAGCTCCTATCAGTCATACATATTGTAATTGACGTCGATGTAACCTGGGTAGCTGCCCGAAGGGGGCTTTGGGAAAGGTGAACAGCGCCTGATGCCGGTTTCTACTGCCCGATCAAAGTTCGGGTTGCCTGAGCCCCGCGTCAGCTTGACATCAGCAATCGTGCCATCTGGGCGTAGTTGTACGCGGTAAACGGCCGCAGGATTTGCGGCGCCGCTACGTGAGGGTGTAGGGAATGCCACGCCAGGTTGTACGCAGGCTCGCACTTGGGCGCCGTAGCCATCATTACGCCCACCGCCCGCCTGGTTACGGTCTGCCGTCCCGCCGGGAATTCCCGCGGCGCCCATGGCGTCGTTACGGAACGCATCGCGCAGCGCCTGCTCACGTTTGGCGGCTGCGGCCGCGGCTTCTTTAGCTCTTTGATCCGCTAGCGCTTTCTCTTTTGCCTTTTGGTCAGCCTCGGCTTTTTCTTTGGCGATCTTGTCGGCCTCTTCTTTTTTCTTCTTTTCTAGCGCAGCTTTTGCTGCCGCTTCTTCCTTGGCGCGCTTCTCGGCTTCAAGACGTTCCGTTTTTTCGCGTTGTTGCTCTAGGCGTTCGCGTTACCTCTTGGCAGCGAGATCGCGTTCCCGCTTAATGCGTTCTTCTTCTTTCCTGACCTCTTCCCGCTCCAGCTGCTCTTGCTCAGCGCGCTTCTTGCGCTCTTCATCGAGCGCGATCTCTGGGTCGACCTCAGCCTTCGGCGGAGGAGCCGACGCGGAGGGTGTGGGTGGAGGAGGCGGGGTGGGTGGCGCCGGTGCTGGTTCAGGCGCCGGGGTGGGCTCTGGCGGTGGTTCCGCTTTTGCCGGCGGCTGGGGTGGCGGGTTCACTGGACTATTGCCGTCTGCCCACAACTGAATTTGCATGGGACCTTCAGCCTCGGCCTTCCAGTTCAGGCCCACCACAAGAAGTAAAACAAGTACGAGGTGTGCAAGTAGAGCCCAGCCAAACGCCCGCATATCCAGCGTTTGTTTGGGCGGCAACATGGGTCCGCT
>CANFEI010000043.1 GCA_947445495.1 Alcaligenaceae bacterium | reverse complement strand
TCTTCTTCAAAGGCATAGTAAGGCGTCAGATCCATGCCCCCACCAAACCAGAAGATATCTTCTTGGTTGGAACCGCTCGGCGCTTGTGCAACAAACAGGCGCACATTCATGTGCACGGTAGGGATGTAGGGGTTGCGAGGGTGCAAGACCATGGACACCCCCATCGCCTCCCAGGCGCGTCCGGCAACTTCTGGGCGATGCGCGGAGGCTGAGGGGGGCAGTATCTTGCCTTTAACATGACTAAACAGTACGCCTGCGCGTTCAAACAACGCACCACCTTCGATCAAGCGGGAGATGCCACCACCACCCTCGGCGCGCGCCCATTCGTCGCGCAAAAAACTTTGATCACCTGCTGCTTCAAGGGCAGAGACGATATTTTGCTGTAAACCTAAAAGATAGGTGCGTACGGCAGGCAGGTTCACACTCGACACTTAGCGGGGCTCCCCATTGGCCGCATCGAGTGCGCGCCAGCCGATGTCGCTGCGATATTGGGTGCCGTCAAACTGAATCGCAGCGACGGCCTGGTAGGCGCGTTGTTGTGTCGCGCGAACACTATTGTCGAGCGCAGTGATGCACAACACGCGGCCACCAGAGGTGCGCAAGACACCGTCTTTGAGTGCGGTGCCGGCATGAAACACGACGCAGTCTGCAGTTGCCTGTGGAATGCCGTGTATTGCATCGCCAGTGCGTGGGGTATCTGGGTAGTTTGCACTCGCCATGACAACGCCAAGAGCGGTACGGGGATCCCAGTCGATCTTTGCTTGATCAAGTGTGCCGCTGACCGCGTGTTCAAAGACCTCGAGCAAGTCGCTGCGAATGCGCATCATGATGGGTTGTGTTTCTGGGTCTCCCATGCGGCAATTGAACTCGAGTACTTTGATTGCGCGCTGTTGGTCTGTGCCGGGCCCAATCATTAGGCCCGCATAGAGAAAGCCTGTAAAGGGGATGCCGTCCGCAGTCATGCCTGCAATGGTGGGTCGAATGACCTCTTGCATGATGCGCTGATGCAGAGCGTTGGACACCACTGGAGCTGGTGAATACGCCCCCATGCCTCCGGTGTTGGGACCCTGGTCTGCATCCTTGAGTCGTTTGTGGTCCTGACTCGTTGCAAGCGGTAAGATATTTTTGCCATCGCACAGAACGATAAAACTCGCCTCTTCGCCGAGCAGGCACTCTTCAATGACAACGCGTGCGCCGGCAGCACCAAGAGAGCCGTCACCGAGCATTGCATCGACCGCATCGTGGGCTTGTTTGAGTGTTTCGGCGACTACGACGCCTTTACCTGCGGCAAGACCATCGGCCTTGATCACAATCGGTGCGCCTTGCGCATCGATGTAACGGTGGGCTGCGACAGGGTCTGTGAACGTTTGATAGACGGCGGTCGGAATCTGGTGACGCACCATGAATTGTTTGGCGAAGTCTTTGGAGCTTTCGAGTTGTGCGGCCGCTTTAGTTGGCCCAAAAATCTTGAGGCCATGGCGACGGAATACATCGACAACGCCTTTTGCCAGAGGCGCTTCAGGGCCAACAACTGTGAGTGCGATCCCGTTCTCTTTGACAAAAGCGGCGAGTGCTTCTGGTTCGGAAATATCAAGGTTGAATGCGTTCGCCATTAGGGCCGTCCCACCGTTACCCGGTGCGACATAGACGTGCTTGACGCGCGGAGACTGCAATAAACGCCACGCCAGCGCGTGTTCGCGGCCACCAGAGCCAATAACTAAAAGCTTCATGCGTCAGAACCTTGCTCGTCCATCGACGCGTTGGTGTAGACCTCTTGCACGTCATCGAGCCCTTCAAGTGCATCCAGCAGCTTTTGCATTTTGATTGCGTCGTCGCCCGTGAGTTCGATCTCGTTGTTGGGTTTCATGACGATGTCAGACATTTCAGGAACGAGACCCTTTGTTTGCAACGCATCGCGCACCGCCGCAAAGGCTGTGGTCGGGCAAATCACTTCGACCACGCCTTCGTCGTCTGTCATGACATCGTCAGCGCCTGCATCGAGCGCAACTTCCATGATGGTGTCTTCAGAGGTGCCTGGGGCAAAAATGAATTGACCGCAGTGCGTGAACATAAAAGCGACGGAGCCTTCTTGTCCGAGGTTGCCACCGTTTTTTGAGAACGCATGACGCACGTCGGCAACCGTACGGGTGCGATTATCTGTCATGCACTCCACGACGACTGCAGCGCCGCCCACGCCGTAACCTTCGTAGCGGATCTCGTCATAGTTAGCGCCATCGGCACCGCCGGCGCCGCGGGTGATTGCGCGTTGGATATTGTCTTTCGGCATGTTGGCGCCCATGGCCTTATCCCAGGCCATCCGCAGCCGCGGGTTTGCCTCAGGGTCGGAGCCACCGGCACGGGCTGCCACGGTAATTTCACGGATAATTTTGGTCCAAAGCTTCCCACGCTTGGCGTCCTGGCGACCTTTTCGGTGCTGGATATTGGCCCATTTACTGTGTCCGGCCATAGTTCCCTACAAATTGTCTTGATAATGGTTCATTTTACCTTGGCCACGATATAAACTCGCCCCTCAGCATTGAATTTATGCCCCGAATATCGTTTGTTTAACTATTGCTTTATTTCTTTTCGTCTGGAGCATCCATGAGCAATCTCGTCAAAGCCATCCGCATCGAACAAAACGGCGGTCCCGAAGTCCTGAAACTAGTCGAAATCGAAGTGCCAGCCCCAGCTGATCACGAAATTACGATTCGTCAGCATGCGGCCGGACTGAACTTTATTGATATTTATTTCCGTGACGGTCTGTACAAAAACCCGCTGCCACACGGCCTTGGTTTTGAAGGCGCGGGCGATGTGACTGCAGTGGGTAAGGCCGTCAAGCAATTCAAAGTGGGTGATCGGGTTGCCTACGGCCAAAGCCCCTTGGGCGGCTACGCGCAAGCCCGTAACGTACCTGCTGCACAGGTCGTGAAACTGCCTAAGGGCATAACCTATGAGCAAGCCGCTGCCATCATGCTGAAAGGCCTAACGGTTCAGTACCTGTTCCGCCAGACCTATCGCTTGCAGGGTGGTGAAACCATTTTGTTCCACGCCGCTGCGGGTGGTGTCGGACTCATCGCTTGCCAATGGGCGAAAGCGTTGGGTGTCAAGTTGATCGGTACGGCATCGAGCCCTGAAAAAGCTGCGTTGGCCAAGGCCCACGGTGCATGGCAAGTGATCGACTATTCACGTGAAAACGTGGTTGAACGCGTGATGGAATTGACCAAAGGCAAAAAAGTGCCCGTCGTGTATGACGGCGTAGGTAAAGACACTTGGGTGACTTCGCTTGATTGCTTGCAGCCGCGTGGTCTGATGGTCAGCTACGGTAATGCTTCTGGTGCAGTCGATGGTGTGAACCTCGGTATTTTGGCTGCTAAGGGTTCACTGTTTGTGACACGACCAACCTTGGGCACGCACGTCAACACGCCAGAGAAAATGCAAGCGGCGGCGGACGAGCTGTTCGATTTGGTGCTCAAGAAGAAGATCAAGGTTCGTATTGATCAGCGTTATCCCCTCGAGCAAGCGGGTGCGGCGCAAGCTGCCCTGGCTGCCCGTAAGACAACCGGTGCGACCGTATTTACGCTGGACTAAGTGCCGCTGGGATAAGCTCGAAAGATATCCAGCAAGAAAAAAGCCTGCCAAGAAATTGGCAGGCTTTTTTTTGACGATCTAAGCTTTTGCTTCGTGGTGATAGCGTGTGACGCGATCTACCTCGTTCTTAGAGCCCAAGACCACGCCTACACGTTGATGCAAGCTAGTAGGTTGGATATCAAGAATGCGTTGATTTCCGTCGGTGGCCGCGCCACCTGCTTGCTCGACGAGCATGCTCATCGGATTGGCCTCATACATCAGACGCAGTTTGCCGGGTTTACTCGGCTCGCGGGAATCCCACGGATACATGAAGATACCGCCGCGGGTAATTAGGCGATGCACGTCGGCCACCATCGAAGCGATCCAGCGCATATTGAAATCTTTACCGCGTGCGCCTGCTTTCCCTTCTAAGCACTCGTCGATGTATTTGCGTACGGGAGGAGCCCAGTGACGCATATTCGACATGTTGATTGCAAATTCCTTGGTGTCTTCTGGGATCTTGATGTTGTCGCTTGTCAAAATCCAAGAGCCCATTTCGCGATCGAGCGTGAAGGCGACGACGCCCTGTCCAATCGTGAGCACGAGCATTGTTTGTGGTCCGTATATAGCGTAGCCCGCGACCACCTGTGTTGTGCCTGGCTGAAGAAAATCTTGTTCCGTGACTTCGCGGCCCGAGGCACTTGCCGGTGCGCGCAGCACTGAGAAAATCGTACCGATCGAGACGTTGACGTCGATATTAGACGAGCCATCCAGAGGATCAAACAAGAGCAAAAATTCGCCCTTAGGGTAACGATTGGGAATGAGGTGAATGGTTTCCATTTCCTCGGAGGCCATTGCAGCCAAGTGGCCGCCCCATTCATTGGCTTCAAGCAATACTTCGTTAGACATGACGTCTAGTTTCTTTTGTACTTCGCCTTGAACGTTTTCACTTTCCAAACTGCCGAGTACGCCGCCTAGGGCGCCCTTGCTCACGGCGTGGCTAATCGTTTTGCAGGCGCGTGAGACGATTTCGATCAATAGACGAACCTCTGCACTGAGTGCATGAGCTGCCCGTTGTTGCTCGACTAAGTATTGCGTAAGTGTTTTGCGTTTCATGGTTTCAAAGAGGTCCTGAAGATCAAAGTGAAAGTGCTTTTGAGACGATTTCTAGTGTATTGCGAGATAGGGAAGCGTGCTTGGCCAGGCGTTCGAGTTGGGCATGCATGCGCTGACTCACTTCCGGAATAAAGCGCACCCATTGATCACCTGCGCGGGCTAGACGCGCTGCAATCTCCGGGTTGATCGCATCCAAGGCTAAGACTTGGTCGCCCCAGAAGGCGTAACCCGTTCCGTCTGGAGAGTGAAAGCCGCGCGGGTTACCCATACAAAACGCGAAAACGACTGAGCGCGCACGGTTCGGGTTGCGTAGCGTGAAGGCAGGGTGATTCATCAAGCCCGTGAGCGCGTCAACGCCTGTACGAGGCGAGCTAGCCAAGACGCTAAACCACTTATCGACGACCAAGGGATCGTGTTGCCATTCTTCGTAGAAGCGGGTTGCCGCCGCCGCCCTCGCGTCTGGCGTACCGTCGGTGACGATGGCCGCGAAC
Organism: Alcaligenaceae bacterium; assembly: GCA_947445495.1. Next base: position 2,560 of record CANFEI010000043.1, on the reverse strand, counting down.
GCGGCCATGCGATCCGTCATATTGGTGGCGTGTTCAAACTGTATTTGCGCAAAGCCTTGCGCCTCAGGATGTTGGATCGCCATCAAATAGGAAAGCGCCAGACTTTTCAACGCGCGCTTACCGGACGGCCCTGGGGCGGGGGAATAGACCCCAGGCGTGCTGTTGGCTTTGTAGGTGCTGATGAGCGCGGCAGTCTGCATGAGGCCTAGTTGCTCGCGAAGACGCGTGCGCACTTCTTGAACAGCCAAAGGATCCATTTGCGGCATGCGCTCCACGACGGCGAGTCCTGGAGGAAGCGCCAGCAATCGTGCGCGGTAACCCGCATCCAGCTCTTTGTCGTGCAGCGAGGCAGACCAACTGCTTGCAATCAAGGGGTCTAAAGCTGACAGTGTTCCGCTTAGTCGCCACGCTTTCGCGAGTTCGATCATCTTGCGCGATGCGATTTCTTGCCCTGCTTCCCAGCGGGTGAAAGCATTGCTGTCATGCGCACACAGCAAGGCTAACTCTTCGTCGCTATAGGCGTATTCAATTGAGACGGGCGCTGAAAAATTTCTAAGAAGCGAGGGTGTGGGTTTCTCGCTGATATTCTCAAACACCCACGTTTGAGTCGGCTGCGTCAGTTCTAGAATCGCTTGCGTGCTAGTTGATGGTAACGCGTCAGAGCGCAGAGGCAGTGATTGGCCAGCCGAATCCAATAGGCCGATTGTCACGGGGATGTGAAAAGGTTGCTTATCGAACTTGCTTGTTTTTTCAACACCGACCGCGGGGCAGTCTTGGGTAAGCGTCATGGTGCAGCGTTTCGTTTCAGCGTCGTGCTCTAACTGCACAGATACCCGCGGTGTACCCGCTTGGTTGTACCAGCGTCTGAAAACAGCCAGATCCTTAACAGGCGTCGTTTGCTGCAAGGCCCACTCCATTGCATTCACAAAGTCGTCGCAAGTGACTGCCTGACCATCGTGACGCCTAAAGTATTCGTCCATTCCTGCACGGAATGCTTGTTCGCCAAGCAGGGTGTGCATCATGCGGATGACTTCCGCGCCTTTTGAGTAAACGGTGGCGGTATAGAAGTTGCTAATTTCTTGATAGCTTTCGGGGCGGATCGGATGGGCCATCGGCCCGCGGTCCTCTGGGAATTGACCTAAACGCAAGCTCATGACGTCGTCAATCCGTTGCACTGCCCGCGCGCTTGCCGCTTCGGTTTGGTTGAGCCCGACTGCCATCATATCGGCGGTAAATTCTTGGTCACGAAAAACGGTCAGCCCTTCTTTGAGGCTCAGCTGAAACCAGTCGCGGCACGTCACGCGATTGCCGGTCCAGTTGTGAAAATACTCATGGCCGATGACCGATTCAATAGCCTGGAAATTGCCATCTGTTGCGGTATTGGGATTGGCCAACACATAGGCTGCGTTGAAAACATTTAAGCCTTTATTCTCCATTGCGCCCATATTGAAGTCGCGCGCCGAGACGATCATGAAACGCTCAAGATCTAGCTCGAGTCCGAAGCGTGCCTCATCCCAGCGCAGCGCGCGCTCAAGCGACTGCATCGCCCATTCGGTTTGGTCCTCAGTGCCTATATCGCTGTACACCTGCAACAGAACGCTGCGTCCGCTTGCGGTCTTGGTGTGGTGCTCGCGGCAAGCAAAGTCTCCGGCGACTACAGCAAAGAGGTAGCTCGGTTTCGCAAAGGGGTCGTGCCATAGCGCTTCGTGTCGGCCGTCATCCAGGGTGGATTGGCCCATCAGATTGCCATTTGATAGCAGAAGGGGAAACTCGCTGCGTTTGGCGCGTAACGTGACCCGGTAGACCGACATCACATCTGGGCGATCCGCAAACCAGGTGATTTTTCGGAAGCCTTGAGGCTCACATTGCGTGAAGAGTTGTTTGCCTGACACGTACAGGCCTGACAGGCTGGAGTTGTGAGCCGGCTGACACGTGCTCACGATCACAATGTCGGCCTGATCTGGCAGAGCGTGCAAGGTCAAGGTGGTTTCAGTGAGCGCGTACTGTGCTGAAGTTATTTCATGGCCGTTGATCGCGACTGAAATCAGCGCTAAATCCTCGCCATCGAGCACGAGGTCGGCCGCATGAGGAACATCTTTGCGCCGTGTCACGCGCAGACGGCTTCTGACCTGAGTGAGCTCGGGTGTCAAATCAAATTCGAGGTCAATCGTCGGGATAAGAAACGGGTAAGGCTGGTAGCTCTCTCGGCGAATCGTGATGCCGGTTTCTGTACGCATGAATGCTCCAATCGTTGCTGACCGCATTGTAGAGGTGAGAGGCAACAAATAACGCGGGATCCCGCGAGGTTCTGGGTTTTCTGCCCTATGATGGGCACGGATCGTGTGGTTTTACAGTCGCCAGCCTACTGTTGGCACTTAGCGAAAAAAAAATATTGCGAGGGACGTATGTTTAGAACTGGAATGAGAAGGCTAGTTGGTTTTGTTGTTGGCGCACTCTGTGCCGGATGGGCGTCGGTCGCTTTGGCCCAAGTGCCTCCCGCGTTGGCGGGCAAGAGCGTAAAAATTATTGTTCCCCAAACGGCGGCCGGCGCATCGGACTC